>JAFXGB010000171.1 GCA_017520235.1 Muribaculaceae bacterium
AATATCGGGCAACCTGACTTACCAACTCCATATGAAGGGTTAGAAGTACTCAAACACATTGATAGAACAATACTTGAATATAGCCCATCTGAAGGCTTACTTTCACTTAGAGAAAAACTCGAAAAATACTATAAACGATTTAATATCAATGTTGATGTTGATGACATAATCGTTACAACCGGTGGCTCAGAAGCTGTTTTGTTTGCATTTATGGCATGTCTTGATCCCGGAGACGAGATCATCGTTCCTGAGCCGGCTTATGCTAATTATATGGCATTTGCAATTTCAGCAGGAGCTAAAATTGTTACAGTTCCGTCAAGTATTGATGAAGGATTTGCTCTACCTCCTGTGGAAAAATTTGAAGCACTCATTACACCAAAGACTAAAGGGATATTAATCTGCAATCCAAATAATCCTACAGGTTATCTTTATACCCAAAAAGAGATGAACCAAATTAGGGATATTGTAAAAAAATATGACTTATTCCTATTTTCCGATGAAGTATATCGTGAATTCTGTTATACAGGAGCTCCTTATATTTCGGCATTTCATCTTCCCGGCATAGAAGAACAAGTTGTACTTATTGATTCAGTATCAAAACGATATAGTGAATGTGGAATACGCATTGGAGCTATCATCACCAAACACAAAGAGCTAAAAAAGAATGTAATGAAATTCTGTCAAGCTCGTCTAAGCCCCCCTCTATTGGGACAAATCGTTGCTGAAGCGTCAATTGATGCCTCCCCTGATTATATGCTAATGACCTATAATGAATATGTAGAGCGACGCAAATTCCTCATTGACGGACTTAACAAAATCCCAGGATGCTACTCTCCTATCCCAATGGGAGCATTTTACACCGTAGTGAGTCTTCCGGTAGATGATGCCGACAAATTCTGCGAATGGTGTTTACGTGAATTTGAATATGAAGGGCAAACAATATTCATGGCCCCGGCATCTGGCTTTTATACGACTAAAGGAGTTGGCAGTAACGAAGTGCGCATGGCATATGTCCTCAATAAAGAAGATTTATCTAAAGCTCTAAAGGTTCTTGCCGAAGCTCTTAAAGCATATCCCGGACGAACTAATTTATGAAATTTGAATTCTATATAGCAAGGCGATTAAGGCTCAAAAATTACGACGGAAGTAAACAAAACACTCCAAGTATTTCAATAGCCGTTATAGGTATTGCATTGGCAATTGTCATTATGATGATTGCCATAGTTGTTGTATTAGGTTTCAAGCATGAAATCAGAGACAAAGTCATGGGTTTTGATGCACAAATAACAATTAGCAATTCCGATTATGCTGAAAAAAATAAGAGCTATAT
Source organism: Muribaculaceae bacterium (assembly GCA_017520235.1). Taxonomy (GTDB): domain Bacteria; phylum Bacteroidota; class Bacteroidia; order Bacteroidales; family Muribaculaceae; genus RGIG4079. The sequence goes on from JAFXGB010000171.1 coordinate 1,331, forward strand.
AACATTTAATGATACTTTAAAAAATATCATCTATTCAACTATTCCAAATGGACAAACATCCCTCTCGATTAAACAATCCGGAATACTCAAAACCGACAATGATTTTATGGGGGTAATCTTTAAAGGAATGGACAAAGATTATGATTGGGAATTTATTTCCGAGAATTTAGTCAATGGCTCTATTCCTGACTACAATAATAATGAAAACAATAACAAAATCATTATTTCCAAGATAATATCATCGACACTCAAGCTGAACATTGGAGACAAAATATATGCATATTTTTTTGAAAACAACAAAATTCGCACTCGACGTTTCGAAATTGCGGCAATATATGAAACACATTTTGGTGAATATGACAAATTATTTACATTCTCCACTCTGAACACACTCCAGAAATTAAATAATATTGATTCAATCACAGGAAATGGCATTGAGATTCGCAATCTACCAATCTCAGAAATTGAAAATGCTTCATATAATCTTCAAGATAGTCTTATCCAAGCGTGTTACACCAATAAATTAAATTCATTGCATCGAGTTGATACTGTATATAATACAGGGGCTCTATATTTTAATTGGCTTGACTTGCTTGATACTAACGTTATTGTTATACTTATTCTCATGTCATTAGTATCAGGGTTTACACTTATTTCAAGTATGTTTATTATAATCCTTGAAAGAATTAACATGATAGGTATAATGAAATCTCTTGGTGCAACCAATGCCCAAATACGACGCATATTTATATATCTCACCGAGCGATTAGTTATTAAAGGCATTCTATGGGGAAATGCAATAGCTCTTTCAATAATATTCCTTCAAACAAAATTTAAACTCATTCCTCTTGATCCCGAAGCATATTACCTAAATTATGTCCCCACAGAAATCAATTGGTGGTATATATTATTATTGAATATAGGAGTCATAATCATATCAGGATTGATACTAATACTACCCTCTCATTTAATATCAACAATATCTCCTGCCAAAACGATAAAATTTGAATAAATCTTTTTTGGCACTCTATTTGTTACAATATAAGTTAACAAGCGATATCATTACCGGATTTTTCGCTATTTTTGCACAATATTTAATTTTTAAATCATAAATGACAGAAAATATTGATTTAGTAAACCTAATTACTGAAGGGATACAAGACCGAAAAGGGCATAATATAACCCTTGTTGATTTAAGCCATATCGAATCAGCAGCTGCCGAAAATTTTATCATCTGTGAAGGCAACTCTACTATGCAAGTTTCAGCCATTGCTGATAGCATAAGAGACTATCTCCTCGAAAATGCAGGGATAAAGCCATATAACTATGATGGATATCAAAATTCGCAATGGATTGTTATTGACTACGGCAACACATTAGTACATATTTTCTTGCCAGAGATGCGCCATCTTTACAATCTTGAAGAATTATGGAGCGATGCTATTATTACTGAAATACCTGACTTAGACTAAGTAAATATAATTATGGATCAAAAGCCAAAAACAAATAAACGTCCCCAATTTAAATTCAGCCTATACTGGATGTATGCTCTTGTTATAATATTTTTAGCAGGGACATATCTACTCGATAATAATACAATTACCAAAGAGGTTAGCTACTCCGACTTTGAAAAATATGTAACATATGGTGGTGTAGAAAAAATTATTATCGATACCAATAAAGATGAAGCAATAGCTTTTGTTAATGACTCTTTAGCGTCAACTATCTTCCATAAAGATCAAGTAAAAAAAGGGACAGAATACAAAATAACAACCCGAATTCCATCCGCTGATAAAATACAAGAAAAAATCGATGGATGGAATAATTCCGGTGTATTTACCGGATCGGTAAAATATGAAAAATCAGGTGATTTTACATCTATACTATGGTCTTTTGGGCCAATAGTACTCCTCATTGTTTTTTGGTTCTTTATCATGAAACGAATGTCAGGCAAAGATGGTGCCGGAGGTGGAGTATTCAGCGTTGGCAAGTCTAAAGCAAAAATTTATGATAAGGACAACTCTGTAAATGTAACATTTAAAGATGTTGCAGGATTATCTGAAGCAAAAACCGAAATAGAGGAAATTGTAGAGTTCTTGAAAAATCCGCAACGTTACACTGAACTTGGAGGTAAAATTCCTAAAGGGGCATTGCTTGTAGGCCCTCCGGGAACAGGTAAAACATTGTTAGCAAAGGCAGTTGCCGGTGAAGCGAATGTTCCATTCTTCTCAATGTCAGGTTCTGACTTTGTGGAAATGTTCGTCGGTGTGGGTGCTTCTCGCGTTAGAGACCTATTCCGTCAAGCTAAAGAAAAATCTCCATGTATCATATTTATTGACGAGATTGATGCTGTGGGACGTGCTCGTGGTAAAAACCCAAATATGGGAGCCAATGACGAGCGTGAAAACACACTAAACCAACTTCTTACTGAAATGGATGGATTTGGATCTAATAGTGGTGTTATCATTCTTGCAGCAACCAACCGCGCAGACATCTTAGATAAAGCGTTATTACGTGCAGGACGTTTTGACCGTCAAATCTATGTAGAATTACCCGATTTAAATGACCGCGTGGCAATATTCAACGTACACCTTCGCAATATAAAAATTGATGAATCGGTCGATGTTGAACTGCTTGCCCGCCAAACCCCAGGATTTTCAGGAGCTGACATTGCAAACGTGTGCAACGAAGCGGCTTTGATAGCAGCTCGCCAAAACAAATCAACAGTTGAAAAGCAGGATTTCATTGATGCCGTTGACCGCATTATCGGGGGATTGGAAAAACGCTCAAAAATAACTACCGATGAAGAAAAGCGTTCAATAGCCATTCACGAAGCAGGACATGCGACACTATCATGGCACCTACAATATGCAAATCCACTAATTAAAGTAACTATCGTTCCTCGTGGTAAAGCTCTTGGTGCCGCATGGTATTTACCGGAAGAAAGACAAATCACCACTTCTCAAGCTCTACTTGATGAAATGTGTGCAACATTGGGAGGGCGTGCTGCAGAAGAATTGTTCTTAGGTCGCATTTCAACAGGTGCAGCCAATGATCTTGAGCGAGTTACGAAACAAGCCTATGCAATGGTAGTATATTTTGGTATGAGCGAGAAATTGCCCAATCTTTGCTACTATGATTCAACAGGTCAAAATTATGGTTTCACTAAGCCATATAGCGAAGAACGAGCAAAAATCATTGATCAAGAAGTTTCTCGCATTATTGAAGAACAATATCAAAGAGCTAAAGATATTCTTAGTAAACACGCAGAAGGACATGCCGAACTCACAGATGTGTTATTATCTCGTGAGGTGATATTCACTGAAGATGTTGAAAAAATCTTTGGCAAACGCCAATGGACTTCTCGTACCGACGAAATCTTAGCCGCTCGTTCGGCTGAAGCTGCAGAAGCAGAACAAGAAGAAATTGAACAAAACAAAAAAGATATTGAAGAAGCTAAGGAGAAAGCAAATAAAGAGGAGAATAAACCAACACCTCCTCCTGTCCCTTATTCAAAAAGTAAAGAATAATATCCAAAAATTCCACAAGCCATGTTCAGACCATTATCTAACATGGCTTTAGTTTTATAAGAAATAGATTATCCGTATCTTTGCAAAACTATTCTGAACTATATCTTTAAATGAAGAAAATTGTACTATTTATTATACTCTGCCTTTCTGCCGGCACTATTTGGTGTCAACAGGAAAATATGCAATACCCCGACTCTACCGGACATGTACAATTTTATCATCAATCGGCAACTAAAAATTCAAAAACTGAATATGCCGACTCTCTAATAGTACTTCGCAAAACGCCTAACTGGTTTAAAGAGTATCTATCATCATTAATGCGTGGGCATGTTGATCGCACAAGAGAAAAACGTGTGGACGTTAGTTTTGCAGTAACCCCTTCATATACTCGTGAAGCAGGATTTGGCATTGGTGGAGCTATAACAGGACTTTATCGCTGGGACATGAATGATACACTACCTAATCCGTCGGACTTTTTGGCTACTGTAAATGCATCTTTAAATGGATTTTATGTTTTCTCGTTTAAAGGGAATAATCTATTTCCTGACAATAAATCAAGACTATCTTATAAATTAGAATTATACAACAAAGCTTTAGATTTCTGGGGCATCACATCAGAAGAAACTGCTAATAATCCAAAATCAAAATATAACCGGCGCCAAATAGATTTACAATCTGAGTACATATATAAAATAAATCGTAATTTCTATGCGGGTTTTCAACTCCGCTGCAATTATACAGATGCTCACAATGTTTGGGACATAGACTACCTATTAGGAGAAAACAAGCAATATTACGTTACAGGTTTAGGATTATCTTTTGAATTTGACACGAGAGATAATCTTATAACGCCAACTCGTGGCGTACACATTGCATATAAACCTATGGCATTTTTTAAAGGATTGGGAAACGCGCCAAAATCATTTTATAGTCACACATTCATCGCAAACTATTATCAACGACTATGGATAGGTTCTGTTCTTGCCTTTGACGGATATATGAAATTAAACAGCACATCAACGCCATGGACAATGAGAGAAATGATTGCTGCCGATGGCACACGAATGAGAGGATATTATATGGGCTCATATATTGATAATAATCAAGTTGCAACACAAATTGAATTACGACAACATATTTGGAATAGATTTGGGCTCGTTACTTGGGCAGGAAACTCATTAATATTTTCATCGTTTAAACAATTGACAAAACAAGATAATAAACCTGAATGGTTATATAATTTCGGCATAGGCTTACGATTTGAATTCAAGCACAATGTCAATGCACGCATAGATTATGGTTTCGGAGAAGGGACATCCGGAATACTATTTGCTATTGGTGAAGCTTTCTAAATACCTTTAACATTTATTCACAGCAATTGGTGTCATTAAAAACTATCATTATCGGTCTTATTAGTAAAAACCATTAAAATCATGACATCACAAGAATTTGACCAATTGTACCGAAAAAACTATCCGATATTATATCGCTTAGTTTACCCTATGCTTCGTGATGAGGAAGAATGTCGTGATGTGATTAATGATGTTTTTACCCATTTATTAAATAATCCCAATCAAGAAATTGCAAATATTGAGGGTTATCTATATCGAATGGCAAAAAACAAAGCTCTATCGATCATATCTCGGCAAAACACACTATCGCGCTTTCAAAGACTCTACCCCATTGAAGCTGAATTAAACATTGTTTATGATCAAGAACGAGACCGAATGTTATTGCAAGTTTTCCAGTTTTTAGACCAACGACTTTCTCCTATAGCAAGAATAGCAATATCTCTTGTATTTGAGAAAGGACTATCCTACAAGGATGCAGCAGAAAAAATGGGAGTAACAACATCAGCCATCAATAAACATGTAGTCAGAACCCTGAAACTACTCCGCGAGCATTTCAATAGCAAATAAAATTAATTCCCACAATTATGAAAACATTAAACGAATCATATAGAGACATAATCATTTCCCGTCTAATAAATTCTCCTGAGACATTGACATCTGAAGATATTACACTCATTCAAAATGACAAAGAACTTTCAGAATTATATAATGCAGCAAATCTTCTCCAAGAATCCTCTGCATTGAAAAATATAGAAATCCCTGATATTGAAACTGAATTAATCAAATTTAAAACTCAACGCAAAAAAATAAGACCAATCAAACCTTGGGTCCAATTAATGCGTATTGCCGCGATTTTTATTATCATTGCAATTACATCAATTGTTATTGTTGCGGCATTTAATCCTCAGATCGTTGACTATATCACCGGTTATGATTCCCTCAACGAAATTGAATCTATTGAAAAAATAAAAAACACCTCTATTTCAACAACAAGCGGAACTATCGAAAACATCGTAATAACAAATGACCATGAATTAATATACGATAACATCTCTCTTAAAAGCATTACAGATGAGTTGTCTGAGATTTATAAGATTGATGTTGTTTATATAAATAAACAAGCAACAGAACTAAGATTGTATCTTAAAATTGAGCAAGACAAGACTATTCAAGATGTTGTTGAAATGTTACAATCATTTGAGTTATTCGCAACGACATTTGAAAATAACACGTTGACTATCCAATAATCTATGATAAACATGAATAAGTATTTATATATCATATTGACAATGATATTGGTGTGTCATGTCAATCTATCGGCTCAAACATTCACAAAAACTTATTACGATGAGCCAATGCCCAATGTATTACGAGACATTAACAATGCATACACCGATGGCAATATTCATTTTATTTTCAATGAACTTGAAGATTACACCGTAACAACAACGATTATCAACAAACCAATATTGGATGCCATTTATGAAGTAATTGGGTTTTATCCCATTAAGGTGACACGAGACGCCAATGACATTTTCATTGAATGTTGGCAAAAAGAAGAAAATAAACTTAAAGGACGTCTGATAGACGAGCATCGAAATCCGGTAGAATTTGCCAATGTTTCGTTATTCAACCCCATCGACTCTACCTTTATCACAGGTGGAGTAACAAACCAGAATGGTGATTTTGTAATTCCCACTAATGCAAAAACCGTATTGTTAAGAACTCGTTGCATTGGTTATATGCCATACTCCAAAGTTTACAATGTAGGTAATATAGGAACTGTTCACATTCATTCCAATGCGAAATTACTTAAAGAAGTACTTGTTGAACAGAAACAAATTTCCTATGATGGAGACAAAATTATAACTCACCCGACAGCGACACAAGTTAAACATTCAGCCGATTTATATTCTCTTTTAGGACAACAACCATTTCCAGGATTGTTTGTAGATGAGATAAATCGCTCAATAAAAGTATTCAATGGAGCACCAATAATATTGGTTGACGGAATAAAGCGATCGGCATCAGAACTCATTTCAATCAATCCTAAAAATATTGCGAAATTTGAATACAGTCCTAATATTCCTCTTAAATATCTTGACAGCGGAGCATCCGGCATCATCTATGTGTATTTAAAACAGCCAAAAGATGGTGGAACATTTTATGGCAACATTACCGGCGCTCCAACAACAGGTTTTATAAATGCCGATGCCGGAGCATCATACAATCAAGGAAAATCAGAATTCACATTAGATTATTCATTTAATTGGAGAGACTATGATAAACGAGAAGTTGATATAGAAGAAAGTTATATCGGTGATGATTTCAGAGTGGATATTACTAAAGATGGGAAAGAATCCCCAATGGATTATAATCAACATAGCATAATCACCGGATATACTTATCGCCATGATAAATCACTTACATTCTCAGCAAAATTAAGAAACTATATTTGGACCAATCACAGCAAAGAGTATAGTAATGTAACAGATAGTTATTTAGGCAACTATTCGCAAATTGAAAGCGATCGTGGATACAAATATGCCCCATCTTTAGACCTTTTTATAAAAAAAGAATGGGACAATGGGCAATCTATTGAGGCTCAAGTCGTTGGTTCTCTTTCTGATAGCGAACAAAGCAGAGACCTTAATAATGATTTTGCTACTGATAATTCCGAAATATACTCATCAGTTGTTAATAGTAATCACAAATCACTTATAACAGAAATCTCATATTCTAAACAATTTGGCAAAAAAACTCAACTTTCGGCAGGTTTTCAAAACAGCTTAAACCACACATCAAACAATTATATCCTAAATGAAGCAAAAACAACACTCAGTAGTAATAACAACTATATCTATGCCGGATTAACTCAACGCATAGGCAAATCGGTTTTAAACATAGGCTCAGGCTTAAAAATGATATGGATGGAAAGTGAGGATAATAAACGTAATTTCACTCGCAATTTGTCATATCTAAGTTTTGGATTACCTATAGATCAAAAATTCCAAATTAATTTTAGCGGACGATACACGACTTCAATACCTTCACTCTCAGAACTCACTGATGTTGAACAGGAATATGATGGTTATTTAGTAACAAATGGCAATAATAATCTAAAATGTAGCGAAAATTTATTTGGAAGATTACAGGGTTATTTTTCTCATAAAAGATTTTCAATGTCTATTGGAACTGAATATCTATATATTTCAAATCCTCGCTATCAAAATGTAGAATATCTTGGAAATGGAAAATTTATATCTCAATCCGACAATTTCAACAATTATAAACGTTTTGGATTGTATACTAATATTGCAATGACTGAAATCTTCAATAAACACCTCTCCTTTAATATATATTGCCTATATAATCACATGATTTCGAGCGATGATGCTTGGCATTATTCTCTTGATGGATTTACTGCTCAATTTTCTGTCAACGCTTATTTCGGGAATTGGGGCATCAGAGCTTATTATAAAATACCAGACAAATATCTATTTGGAGACGAAAAAAGAAAGAATGAAAATTGGAGTACATTGACAATCGGATATCGACCAAATAAACAATGGTATTTTTCTCTCACCGGTAATCTATTATTCCACTCAGCCGGCACAGAATATCCCAATTGGAAACTAAGCGCGACAAATCCAAATTACACCTATGTATCAATACAAAACAACGCAAATATGATAACATTCACCGCTCGTTATAACATTTCATTCGGACGCATCTTCGGAAAAACAAAACGCAGTCTCAATAATTCCGACTCCGGACCTGCCGTATTAACTTTATAAAAAACTTTTTATTCATAATTACTTAAAACGTCGGTTGTAATAAACAATCGACGTTTTATTATAGCTAAATTTATGCGTATCTTTGTATAAATTTTATCTTACTAAAATGATTCTATTATCTGATAATAATTTTATAAATAGCATTTTAAATTTGCTTAATATTACCAATGATTTCCTTTGGACCTATATAATCATTGGTCTGTTAATTTTCAGCGCATTATACTTTACAATACTTACTCGTGGAGTACAATTTGTATTGTTTAAAGATATGATACGCATTATGATGGGGCGAGACAAGAAGAAAGAAAAGATACCACAGGATAAAACAACGGCCAAATATATCAGTTCATTTGGTGCATTTACCGTTTCTCTGTCAAGCCGTGTGGGGACAGGAAATCTTGCAGGAGTTGCATCGGCAATATTTGTCGGAGGTCCAGGAGCTGTATTTTGGATGTGGATAATGGCATTGTTAGGCGCTGCAACAGCATTTGTAGAATCAACACTTGCACAACTATATAAACGTCGAGGTAAAGACTCTTTTTATGGAGGGCCAGCATATTATATGCAAAAAGGTCTGCATCGAAAATGGATGGGAATTGTTTTTGCCATACTCATAACAACAACTTTTGGTATGGCATATCAAGTAATACAAAGTAACACACTTTGCGATTCGTTATCAGATACAATCGGTATAGATAAAATTTCAATAGGAATAATCTTAACGGTAAGCACTTTAATTATTATTTTCGGTGGTATACAACGCATTACCAATTTCTCAAATATGATAGTCCCGGCTATGACATTAGGCTATCTATTATTGGCACTATATATTGTATTTTCTAATATCAATTTACTTCCATCTGTATTTGAGCAAATCATAGATGGCGCATTTGGATTAGAACAAGTAACGGGAGGTACACTTGGTGCAGCAATGATGCAAGGCATAAAACGGGGTCTTTTCAGCAATGAAGCCGGAGAGGGATCTGCGCCAAATGCAGCTGCTGTAGCCGACACTTCTCACCCGGTAAAACAAGGGTTAGTTCAAGCATTAGGTGTTTTTGTTGATACTTTAATAATATGTTCCTGCACCGCATTTATCATCATCGTTTCAGGGGCACATACAAGTGGCGTCGATGGAATATTGCTCACTACAAAAGCAATCGAAAGTCAAGTGGGTGAATGGGGTAAATATTTTATGACTGCCGCCATATTCTTATTTGCCTATAGTACTATAATTGGAAACTATTTTTATGGAGAAGCCAATATCCGATTTGTTACAAAAAAAAATACCGCTGTTACTATTTTCAGATTAATCACTGGGGGAATGGTTATGATTGGAGCATTTGTGAGTTTACAAACAGCATGGAGTTTTGCTGATATAATGATGGGACTAATGACTCTTTTTAATCTGATTGCGATTTTATTATTATCAAATAAAGTCTTTTTCCTACTTAATAATTATATTTCACAGAAAAAAGCAGGAAAAGAGCCGAAATTCCGCCGTAATATGATGCCTGACATCGAAAAAGATATTGACTGTTGGGAATAATAATTTCATACAATGACGATTGACTTAGCACTTGAAATCATTGGAACAATAGTTGGTGTTCTATATTTATATTATGAATATAAAGCGAATGCTCTTGTGTGGATAATGGGGGCTATCATGCCTGCGTTATCATTGATTGTATATTACAATGCAGGGCTATATGCTGATTTTGGAATAAACATTTATTACCTTATTGCCGCAATATATGGCTACATAACATGGACTTTTCCTAAAAACAAAAAAGAGAATAAAGAATTACCCATCACATCAACGCCATTGAAATACTATATTCCGACGTCAATAATAACTATCATACTTTTTATTGCCATATCATTTATTCTAATAAATTTCACTGATAGTAATGTCCCTCTATGGGACTCTTTAACCACTGCACTAAGTATTATTGCAATGTGGATGATGGCTCGAAAATTTATAGAACAATGGATTGTGTGGATAGCTGTAGATATAATCTCTGTTGGTCTTTACATATATAAAGACATCTATTTCTATGCAACATTATATGCTATATATTCTATTGTAGCTATTTTGGGCTACTATAATTGGAAAAAGTTAATGCAACATGACAACAATTGATCCATATAAATACTCTCAAGTTGTTATTGTTGGGAATGGAGAATTCCCAACCACTCCTCTACCCTTAAGAATCCTCAATGACGCTACAAATGTAATACTCTGCGACGGAGCAGCCAACTCATATATTAAACGCAAAATGGATTTTGATATAATTATTGGAGATGGAGACTCTGTTTCTGACGAAATCAAGCAGAATTACGCTTCAAAAATTATAATCAATAGCGATCAAGAGACTAATGATCAAACAAAAGCTATAAATTTCCTTTACTCTAAAGGGATTTCCGAAGTCTCTATCATTGGTGCAACAGGAAAAAGAGAAGATCACTCGTTGGGAAATATAAGCCTACTAATAGATTATATGCAGCGAGGAGTAAACGCTAAAATATTCACCGATTATGGTATTTTTATCCCAATAATAGGAAAAGCCAAGGTTCTCGTTAATCCAAAACAAAAAGTTTCTATTTTCAACTACAATTGCACAGAAATGTCAGCTATCGGTTTGAAATATCAAATTAGAGCATTTAATGCTTTGTGGCAAGGGACTTTAAATGAAGCCACAAATAAAGAAATCATCATAAATGCCAATGGACAATATCTATTGTATTTAGCCTATTAATTTATTACCTTTGTATAATAAATCAAAGAACAATTATGATTGAATATATTAAAGGCGAAATAACTGAATTAACTCCTACATATACAGTTATTGAATGTGGAGGAGTGGGATATTTACTCAACATATCTTTACCTGCATTTACTCGCCTTGAAGGTGCTAAAAATGCTAAGCTATTAGTACATGAGGCAATTCGCGAAGATGCACATGTATTATATGGCTTTATTGATGAACAAGAAAGGACTCTATTCCGCCTATTAATAGGTGTATCCGGAGTTGGAGCAAATACCGCTCGCATGATTTTATCATCAATTGCAGCACCCGAACTTGAAATTGTTATTGCAAGTGGAGACCATGCCAAACTGAAAAACGTAAAAGGAATAGGCATAAAAACTGCTCAACGCATAATTGTTGACCTCAAAGATAAAATAAAACCTATAGGTGATGCGTTTATAATACAACCGACTATTGCAAGTGATGTCTTTGATGAAGCATTGGCAGCAATGATTATGCTCGGCTTTGCGCGACCACAATCTCAAAAAGTCTTGAAAAAACTATTTGATAGTGATCCGACTCTAAAAGTTGAGACCGCCATAAAGAAAGCACTTACAATGATGTAAGCGATTATAGACTAAACACATGCAAATATAATTGTCGGCTGTAACAAGCCTTTAATGGAAAAAGTATATAGTAAATTAAATAATAAAAAACATATAGTTATCGGAAGTTGTCTTGTGCTACTTTTGATATCTACTTTTTTTGCCCAAGCTCAATATTACAAATCAGAGCTAAATCCTCCTGCGCCTTCAAATACAACTCCCCCGCCGTCAAAAGTAAAAGGCGATTCAATTGAGATGCGGTATGACATCCAACCAACGACACCTGATAACTATAATAATTTGATGCAGGAAAGAGGACCATTAGACTTAAAAACGCCCTCTAATATAACTACAACAGCTGAATATGATATTGCAACAGGCTGTTACATTATTCGCACAAAACTTGGAGACATTGATATCGCAACACCTTTCATGCTATCAGCAAGCGAATATAACGATTGGCAAATGCGCAAATCAATGCAAGAATATTACAGACTGCGCAATACCGAACTATTTGAGAAAAAAGAAAAAGAGCCTTTCAATATTCTTGACATGAATTTTGCGCTCGGTCCTTTAGAAAAGATATTTGGCCCCGGAGGAGTACAACTAAAGACTCAAGGTTCTGTTCAAATTCAAATGGGGGTTAAATCAAACAAAACCGATAACCCTGCTCTACCTCTAAATGCTCGTCGCAAAACCTATTTTGATTTTGACCAAAAAATTCAGGCTACAATCGGAGCTACAGTTGGTGATAAGCTAAAATTCAACATGACATATAACACCGATGCTACTTTTGATTTTGACTCTAAAAATCTCAAGCTCCAATATGAAGGGAAAGAGGATGATATAATCAAAAGCATTGAAGCCGGGAATGTGAGCATGACAACAGGATCATCTCTCATCCGTGGTAGCACTGCCCTTTTCGGTGTAAAAACGAAACTCCAATTTGGAAAATTGACAGCGACGGCTCTGGTATCTCAACAAAATTCAGAATCTAAAACTGTAAATACTAAAGGTGGTGTACAGACTACTGATTTCTCTATAAACTGCGATAATTACGACCAAAACAGGCACTACTTTTTGTCTCATTTTTTTAGAGATAACTATGACCAATTTGCGTCAAAACTTCCATATGTTTCTTCAGGAGTTAATATTACACGCATTGAGGTGTGGGTAACTAATAAAAGTAACAATTATAATCAATCTCGCAACATCGTTGCCTTTATGGACTTAGGGGAAAACAAAGTCCTTGCCAATTCTTATTGGCAAACAAATATGTCCTACAATAATCCATCAAATACATCAAACAACCTTATGAGCGTTATCAAGGAACAATATCCTGATGCTCGTAATATAAATACTGTAACACAAGCCCTTGAACCACTATCAGCCTACGGCATAGACGGAGGTAAAGACTTTGAAAAAGTAGAAAGTGCTCGCTTGCTTTCATCTTCAGAATACACCCTTAACTCAACACTTGGTTACATTTCTATCAAGACTGCTTTAAATGCCGATGAAGTACTTGGGGTAGCTTATGAATACACCTACAAAGGTCAAGTGTATCAAGTGGGTGAATTTTCTGGAGACATTACAACAACAGACAACTCTTTATATGTAAAGATGTTGAAAAGCACTACAGTAGCGCCTAAATTACCTATGTGGGACTTGATGATGAAAAACGTTTACTCTCTTGGTGCATATCAAATCCAAAAGAGTAATTTCAGAATGAACATTAAATACCTTAGTGATACTACAGGGACTGAAATAAACTATCTCCCTATTCCCGGGCTAAATAATATTTCTCTTCTTCAAGTAATGAATCTTGACCGCATTGATTCAAATGAACAATCAAATGCCGACGGGTTCTTTGATTATATTGAAGGATATACTGTGCTATCATCTAATGGTAAAATCATATTTCCCGTAGTAGAGCCATTCGGGTCTCATCTTGCGAGCAAAATCAATAATCCTGAAATTGCTAAGCAATATGTTTATCAAGAATTGTACGATTCAACACTCGTTGTTGCTCGACAATTTGCCGATAAAAATAAATTTATTCTTACAGGTGAGTATCAAGCTTCATCCGGCTCACAAATTAGGCTTAACGCAATAAACGTTCCTCGAGGCTCGGTCGTTGTAACTGCCGGAGGTGTACAACTTATAGAAAATAGCGATTATACTGTTGACTACTCAATGGGTATAGTAACTATCACCAACCAAAGTATTATAGATTCAGGACAAAGTATTAGCGTTTCTCTTGAAAATCAGTCTATGTTTAGTACACAGAGAAAGACATTATTAGGGCTTGATCTTCAATATGCATTTAATAAAGACTTCAATATAGGAGCTACAATATTACATTTCTCTGAAAAAGCATTAACTGAAAAAGTTAACATCGGAGATGAGGTTATTAACAACTCCATGTGGGGATTAAACTTGTCTTATAACACAGAGTTTATGTGGCTAACGAATATGTTAAATAAGATCCCTACTGTAAATGCAACCCAACCATCTCGATTAAGTTTAACTGCTGAATATGCTCAATTAGTTCCTAACCAACAGAAATCAGGGTCAACTCAAGGAAGTTCTTATGTTGATGATTTCGAATCATCTCAAACCGGTATAGACTTGCGTTCTCCCTATTCATGGTTTTTAGCCCCTACACCCTATGAACCAGGGGCCAATGCAATGTTCCCCGAAGCGACACTATCTAATAATGTCGATTATGGTAAAAATCGTGCATTACTTGCATGGTATTACATTGACCGCATGTTTACACAAAAAAATTCAAGCCTTGCTCCCGGATATATCAAAAGCGACTTAAAACAATTATCTAATCCATATGTGCGCGAAGTTACGTCTCGAGAGATATTCCCCGGCAGAGAACTAAATTATGGTGAATCTTCTACAATTCAAACTCTTAACTTATCATTCTATCCTGAAGAACGTGGACCATATAACCTTGATGCAACAAATATTGATGATCAAGGGAAATTATTAAATCCCGAAAAACGTTGGGGTGGTATCATGCGTAAAATGGATAATACCAATTTCGAACAATCAAATATTGAATATGTTCAATTCTGGTTGATGAACCCATTCCTTGATGAAGAAGTTACAAATCATGAAGGAGGAGATTTGTACATTAATTTTGGAGAAATGAGCGAAGACATACTCAAAGATGGTCTAAAATCATATGAAAATGGTCTGCCTATTGATGGTGACGAACAATTCATTAAAACCACATCTTGGGGTAAAGTTTCAAGCCAAAATTCTTTGACTTACGCATTTGATAATAATGCCGGCTCGCGCAAGAAACAGGACGTCGGATTTGACGGATTGGTTAATGACGATGAATTTAGTTTTGATACATATAAAAACTATCTTGATCAATTGCGTCTTAAGCTACCAATGACGACCATAGAAGCAATGCAAGCTGATCAATTTTCGCCATTTAATGACCCTGCAGGAGATAATTACCATTTCTTCCGCGGATATGACTATGACGAACAACGATTATCCATTCTTGAACGATATAAACACTATAATGGAGTTGAAGGCAACTCATTATCGCCAGAAGATACTAATGAGCCATTATATCAATCTTCTCGTAGCGTACCCGATGTCGAAGATATTAACCAAGATAACACTTTAAATGAATATGAACGATATTTCCAATATCGCATTTCTATTCGTCCAGAAGATTTTGTAGTTGGTAAAAACTTTATTACCGACAAACAAGTTTCACTCGTTAGAACTCGTGATGGCAAAGATACAGAAGTAGAATGGTATCAATTTAAAATACCTTTGAGTGAATATGAAAAAATAGTCGGCTCTATAAATGATTTTTCGACTATTCGATTTGCACGTATATTCATGACCGGTTTTAAACAAGTAACTCACTTGAGATTTGCTACACTTGAACTTGTTAGAGGAGAGTGGCGCACATATGATTTTAATCTTAATAATCGTGGAGATGCTCCTGCTGAAGGGCAATTAGATCTTTCAGTAGTTAATATTGAGGAAAATGCAGAACGTGAGCCGGTAAACTATGTTTTACCACCAGGAGTTACACGCATTGTTGATCCAGGTCAGTCTCAAATCACTCAGCTAAACGAGCAATCAATGTCAATGAAAGTTATCGGACTTCAGGCCGGTGATGCTCGTGGCGTTTATCGAAATACATCTCTTGACTTGCGTAATTATAAACGCATGCAAATGTGGGTACACGCAGAAAAGCTCATTGACGACGTAACAAATCTTAAATCTGGCGAATTATCTGTATTCATTCGTTTAGGCTCTGATGTAAAGAACAACTATTATGAATATGAAATACCTTTGGCCTTAACTCCTCCTGGGCAATATAACACTTATCTAACTTCAGATAGATATATTGTTTGGCCTGAATCAAACTATTTAAATTTCAATCTACAAAATCTTGTCAATCTCAAAAAAGAGCGTAATATTGCAAAAAGTCAAGAAGGCAGTAACGTTGGATATGCTACTTTATACACAGGACGAGATCCTGACAATGAGCAAAATAGAATGGCTGTACTTGGTAATCCATCATTAAGTGATGTCAGAGTTATATTAGTTGGTGTACGCAATAATTCAAGCACAACCAAAGATGGAACAATCTGGTTAAATGAATTAAAAGTTACAGACTTTGATAATAGTGGTGGATGGGCAGCAAAAGCGAATGCCAATCTTGCACTATCAGATATTGCAACTCTCAATTTCGGAACTCACATTGAAACAGCCGGATTTGGAGGAGTTGACCAATCATTAAATTCTCGCCGACTTGACGATTACGAACAATATAACTTTGCTATACAAGCTGACTTAGGCCGTTTTTTACCTGAAAAAGCCAAACTTAAAGCTCCTATTTACTATTCAATAACAAAAGAAAAAACATCTCCTAAATACAATCCACTTGATCAAGATGTGCTACTTCAAGATGCTCTTGACGAAGCTGGGTCAAAACATGAAAAAGACTCTATCAGCAATTATGCAATTGAACGATCTACAGTTCAAAGTTTCAGTATCTCAGGATTAAAATTTGATATTCAAAGTAAAAACCCAATGCCTTGGGATCCGGCAAACTTTACATTAAATTTCTCATTTAATAAACAATCCCGCCAGGATCCCACTACAGAATATGAATACACAAATGACTACCGCGGTAGTTTCCAATACTCTTATACTCCATATGTTAAAGGGTTGAAACCATTTGGCTGGATGAAAGGCAATAACAAAAATCTCAAATTCATTAAAGATTGGGAATTAAACTATCTACCAAACTCTATTTCATTCCTAACAACAATGTCTCGTTATTACTACGAACAACAAACTCGTAGTGAAGTAGATGTTATGTTTCAATTGCCGGTTTCTGTAAGCAAAAATTTCCTTTGGGATAGACAATTTGCATTAACATGGAACTTAACTAAGAGCTTAAATTTATCATTTAACTCCAATACTTCAGCTCGCATTGAAGAGCCTGTAGGTGCTGTTAACAAGAAATTATTCCCCGATAAGTATAGAGAATGGAAAGATACCGTATTACAAAGCATTATGCACATGGGTACCCCTTGGGCCTATAATCAAACATTTGTCGGAACATATAAAGCTCCTTTCAGTAAAATTCCTGTATTAGATTTTCTTACAGCCTCAGTTAGCTACAATGCTACATATCGTTGGGATAGAGGAGCGACCATTGATGGTATCGAACTCGGAAACACCATAAGCAATCAGTCAACATGGAATACTGATGGTCGTTTAAATTTTGAATCAATTTACAAAAAGATTCCATATCTCAAGAAAATTGATCAACGATTCTCAAAGAATAATCGCCAACGTTCAAGATTAAAGCCTAAAAAATTTGAACGTACATTCCAATTAAAAGCCGATACATCAATTACCATCAAGCACAACCTTCGCAATAAAAAAGTAAAGGTTACAGCCGTTACTACTGCAGGGAAGCCCATCGTTGTAAAAACAAAAGCAATCGATGCCAATACTATTGAAATCCTTAACAGGGGGGATGAAAATGTAAAATTCACAGTAATTGAAATTTTAAAAGACGATAAAAGTATATGGAAAGAGATAGAAGAACACGCGGTGAGATTTGCAATGATGCCACGCAATGTATCGGTGCGTTGGCGCAAAACAAATTCACTCTCTATTCCTCTATTCGCCCCTGAAATTGGCAATGTATTTGGGCAATCAAATAGCTATGGGCCAATGGCTCCAGGTCTTGATTTTGCCTTTGGTTTTGTTGACGAAGGATACATCTACGATGCTAAAGATCGTGGATGGCTCATTTGCGACAATGACCAAACCTCACCTGCAATGTGGTCAAAAGCAAATGAATTGAATATTGAATTAAATCTTGAGCCGGTAAAAGGTCTTAAAATTCAGTTAACAAGCAATCGCACTGATAATCGTACAAACCAAATTCAATTCATGTATGATGATATGCCAATAACTCGCACCGGTAGTTACACAAAAACACATTGTGCAATAGCAACGGCATTAAGAAGCAGTAGTGCTGATGATGGATATTATAGCGATGCATTTAATGAATTCCTTAATAATATTCCGGTTGTTGCAAATCGTCTAAACGATAAATATATGGGTTTCAACTATCCATCGACTGGATTCATGAAAAATAATCCACATGCCGGAGCGCCTTATGACCCTGAAGTAGGAGGGATAAACCATGCAAGTAGCGATGTATTAATTCCAGCATTCATAGCAGCTTATACAGGTAAGGACGCATCAAAGATTTACCTTGATCCGTTCCCCTCATTTGCTCATGTAATGCCAAACTGGCGCGTTACTTACGATGGATTTATCAACCTCGGGAATATGCGCAAATGGTTTAAATCATTCTCTCTAAAACATGCCTATCAATGTACCTATACCGTAGGGTCATACTCTTCATATTTAAATTGGATTAGTGCCGATGGGGAATTTGGGTTTACCCTTGATGAGCTCACCGGGCAACCTATCCCCTCGTCTCCTTATAATATCTCATCAGTTGCAATTACTGAAAAATTTGCCCCTCTCATTGGTGTAAACTTTACACTTAAAAACGAGTTACAATTTAATGCCGAATACCGCGATAGTCGCACATTGACATTGAACTCAAGTGCCGGTCAATTAGTAGAAGCAGCAACTAAGGGTATCACAATAGGTGCTGGATACAAGATTGTAGGCTTTAATTCTGTTCTTAAAATTAAAGGCTCACAACAAGGAATAAGCAATGATTTAACATTAAATGCCGATTTATCTTTCCAAAAAAGCCAAGCCCTAATTCGTCGCATTGAAGATAACTATGCACAAGCAACAAGCGGAACACAATCGGTATCAATTAACCTGACGGCAAGCTATGTTATGAGTAAACGAATGACTATTGCAGCATTCTTTGACCATCAAATCAATACTCCACTTGTTTCATCAAGTGCTTACCCCACAACAAATAGTAGCTATGGTATATCATTTAATCTCTCACTTGCAAGATAATATTTATGGAAACTTTTAATATCAAATGGAGCAAGACAATCTACTCGTCTACAATATTAGTTATCTTACTATTTATCGTAATTACGATATTTCAATTCAACACATTGGGATTATGGGGGTTGCTTATTATTGGACCTATAATACTATTTGTCTTAATATATGCCGCCTACCTATCTCCTATCTATCTGGTAGTAACCGATGATATTATTATGCTGAAGACGTTAATCGGGAGGAAAGTGTTTTGGATAAATGATATTGAAACTATCGAGTTGCACAAACTAACCGGAGCAAATGTCCGCACATGTGGAAGCGGTGGCGTCTTGGGATATACAGGAAATTTCTATAATAAAGCAATTGGCAAATACATCTCATATGTCGGAAATTATGACCAAACATTTTTACTCACCCTTAAGACAGGTAAACGTTATTTACTTTCATGTCAAAATCCCGAAGAATTTGTCAAAACCATCAAAGCAAAAATAAAATAGACAAAAATGCTGAGAGAACTCTCAGCATTTTTATTATATCGCAATAACTGATGGAGAAAAACGAGAGCCTCGAAGGTAATCGGCAGTTGACATACGTTTTTTCCCGGCAACTTGCAATGATAATATTTCTATGCGAGTATCTATGCAATCTATCATCAATCGACTTCCATCAATTGTTATTTTACCCGGTGTCTTTTCTCCTTTATATTCGACAACAGCAGTTTCAAATATTTTTGCTGAGATTGGAGCATCTGCACCATCTTTTATCTCTGTCCATGCAGCAGGATAAGGAGATAATCCTCTCACAAGATTGTGAACATCAACGGCCTTTCTCTCCCAATTTATACGGCAAGTTTCTTTATAGATTTTAGGAGCGGATGTTGGCTCAAC
>JAFXGB010000172.1 GCA_017520235.1 Muribaculaceae bacterium
ATTCCATAGCCATTTGCCATTCTCCTTTCTCGTTCCATTACATGTTGCGATTAAAATAATCTAACATTTTAGCATATACTAAAGCTCTCGAATTACAATGATATATTGAATGATTCATATTTGGGAAGAGCAACATATCGCACAACACGCCATGTGATTGTAATTCAGAAATATACTCAATTGTATTTTGCACATGCACATTATCATCAGCCGTACCAGACATTAACAATAATCGACATTTTACATCGGCAGCTCTTTTTATTGGAGAACTACTATTATATCCTTCTTCATTCTCTTTTGGAGTCAACATATATCGTTCAGCATACACTGTATCATAATATCTCCAATCTGTTACCGGAGCGACAGCCACTGCTGCGGCATATGGTGATTTTTTATCGGATATAGCCATCAATGTCTCATAGCCACCATAACTCCATCCATATATCCCTATGCGATTAGCATCTACATATGGTAAAGATACAATATAATTTGCTGCTGCTATTTGATCTATTGTTTCATAATAGCCAAGTCTTTTATACACTATTGACTCAAATTCTTTACCACGACCACCTGTTCCACGACCATCGACACACACCACAATATATCCCTGTTGAGCAAAATAGCAATCCCAATCTATGCGCCATCTATTTAACACCTCTTGTGAGCCGGGTCCGCTATATTGCGACATTATTACAGGATACTTTGTTGAAGGATTAAAATTTGATGGTTTTATCACATATCCATTAAGAGTTATGCCGCTATTATCAAATGTGAAAAATTCTTTAGTAGGAACAGCAATATATTTATTTGCATAAGATGCGTTATCCTCAATCACTCTTAATTCCTTACCCTTGCCATTATATATTTTGTAACATGGAGGAGTTGTAACATTACTATAGTTTAAGAGATAATAATCCATTGTTGGAGCAAATACAGCCGAAGCCACACCTGTCTCCGGTGATAGATGGATAATTCTATTTTTTTTATCTATTTTACTAACTACTCGATTTATTGCACCACTGATCGTTGATTGAAAATATACGTTTCCCAATGCATCAATACCATAAAAATCTGTTACCTCATAATACCCTGTTGTTATTTGCCTCAATTGATTTCCGGTATAACTATATTGATACAAGTGAGAATATCCCGACTTATCTGAATTTATAACAAAATAATCCGGATAATATTTCAACGTTTCGTATGTTTCAGGAGTTATCCATGATGAAGATTCCTCAACATATATAGATTTAGCAAGAGTCGATTTTGGATTAACTGCAAAAATTTCCATTCGATTTTGAGCTCGATTCAATGTAGTTACTATTAATCGATCTGGAGAATAAGCATATGCAATGCGAGGTATATACTCTATATTTTCTGCTAATGGTATATATTTAAGTTTTCGTGTTTCTACATCATAACTATATACTGAAACTTTAGAATTAGCCTCCCCTGCTACAGGATATTTATATGTAAAATCACCTGGATAATATTCATAATTCATATTAGGGTTACAAGTGCCCTTATATAATGGGAAAGAATATGTCTTTACGTCTTTCTCATTGTATTTTATAAAACACAATGCCATATTATCAGGAGACCATGTCATTGAAATATCTGTCGTAAATTCTTCCTCATAGGTCCAATCGGGGATTCCATTTATTATTTCATTCTTCTTCCCATCCTTAGTTACAGCAATCTCTGTTTTATAATCCAATTTCTTTATATAAATATTATTTTCTGCAACAAAAGCAACCATGCGTGAATCGGGCGAAAACATAGGAGCTTGTTGTCTCTCAAAATTGTCAGATAAACGAGATAGTATATTACGACTAATCTCAAATACATAATATTCAGCATCAAAGGATCGACGATATATCATCTTTTTATCACGATATATCAACATCTTTGATCCATCAGCACTCAAATTAAAACCATCAATTCTATCAAGTTTATTTTCTCTTGACTTTTCTCCGTCAAATACAATTTCCAATTTGTTTCCCGTTTTGGTATCATACTTGACAATACTTTTCCCATCATCGCCTATTGACAAATAAGACAAACCATCAGGCATATAAGTATATACTTGGGGCGCGCTTGGGACATTAGCAGGAAAAACATATTTACTTATCTGATCAACATGATTTACAGCTTGCATAGTCGCAAACACCAACAAAACAAACACAAAAGCAATAAAATATTTTCTTTTTTTCATAATCCTAGATATTAAAACAACGACATTTGAGCATCATTTTCCGGAGTTTGTTTTCGTGAAGGAGATTGATACCCAAAATCCTCATCAGTTGTAGCCGGAGTGGGACGAGTTATTGTCCCCGGAGGAGGAGTTGCGACAAGCCAATCAGTATCATCAATAGACTCATCTATTGCCGAAATTTTTACTTTTTTCTTATTTTTAGTTTCAATTGCTGCTACTGTCTCGTCTTTATCAAGATCTGATATTGGCGTTAATGAGACATTCTTTTGTGATTTTAATTCTTCGAGTTCCTTTCTTAATCGCTTTTCCGACTCTACTTGTTTATACAAATTATTTTCAATTGTTTTTTTCAATGAAACAGATTCCTTTTCTAAATCTGCTATCGTTTTCAATTGTTTTTTAAGTTCCTCTTGCAATTCTGAAATGCGATTATCTTTCTTCTTTTTCACATCTTCAAAAAGAGAAATCTGTTCTTGAATTTCTTCAAGCACTTGCAATGATGATTTTGCTTCCTCAAGTTCTTCACGCATCGACTGCAATTCGTCATTGGCAAGAGTTAGTTTTTCCTTCAGAACATCAACTTCAGCAGTTGAACTACCTTTCTCACTTGATAAATCCAACAATTCTTTCTCTTTTTCTTCCAATTTGTGAATTGCCTCTGATGCTTTATTATTCAGGTCATTTATCATTGCATCGGCAACTGCTTCCCTTGCCTTTAATTGCTCAACAGCATCATCCAATATTTTATTTTGTGCCGTAAGTTCCGCAATTTTTATATTCAATTCTTCTACAACTTGATTATCTTCCTGTGGGGTATATCCCGGAATTTGCTCTTGTGCCACTTTTAGTTGTGCTTGTAAATCAACTATTTGTTGACGCATAACCTCTATGTCTCCATCTATTACCGATGATACCTTGAGCTTGTTCAGCAAACTTTTATTTTCAAGATCATATTGTTCTTTCTCAGCTTCAAGAGTAGCAACCTGCTTTTCCAAATCATGCAAACGCTCTGACATAGCTCGTTTCTGACGTTCAGCGCTCAACTGTTGTTTTTGCCATTCACTGCGCTGTTCATCCACATTTTTATTATGAATTTTTAGCTGAGAAATCTCAGCTTGCAGTTTATTTTTTTCATCTTTCCATTTAGATTCTCCTCGATGACGAGCATCAGCAACCGTCTTTTCGATATAATCTTTCATCCCCTGACTAAGAGAATTATATATATATTGTCTTTGAGCATCAACATCAAGACTTGTTTTAATAAAATCCGGTAGAGACTCATTAAAAATCTTTATTACTGAGTCAAAAATTTCGAGTGGCAGCTGTTTTTCCGCTTCTGTATTAACATCATTAACAACTTCCGCCACCGACTTCTCTCCTGTATTATTCTTATTCTCTCTATTATATGATGAGATATCTGAACGCTCCTCATCCATCGAATCAAAATAATCATCAACATCAGAGAATCCAAACGCTTGTTTTACTTTTCCAAATATAGACATAATCTTCTCAATATTTATTTAGGTTTTGCCACCACTCCAACGCCTTTTTTCCCGTTGATGCCAATAGCTAATGGTTTATCAAATTTTACTATTCTCACAAAATCACTTTCATACACAGCTGTCATTTTATTTAAATAATCAATATCATAAATACCATCATGCGACGATGTATCAATAGTGAAATATCCCACTCCAAAAGAGGTGAGATTTTGGAAAAAGTGAGTCCCTTGACTTGGCTCAATACGATAATTACTCAATGATGACTCTACAATAATTTTAGCCTGCGAAATATTAGGCCATTTCACAGGAATGCCGAGTGCAGTATCACTTGAGCCCCATCGTCCAGGCCCTACAAGGATATAGCTTTCTCCTTGAGCTGTAAAGTTACGATTAATTTTTTCAATTTCACGCGCAATTAATGAATTATTTGATGAAGAAAAATTCTCCGGTCTGACATATACTATCGTATCGACATTTTCAACATTTCCATGTCCAAGCGCAGTATTGCTCCTCAATATAGCATCTTCATCGGGAATATTAAGCACACTTTCATCAACAAGTTCCTTCCGATCAATTATAGGTCGTATTTGCAACCAATATAAGTGCCCTTTTCTTTCTCCATTTACATCTACCGTTCCGGCAAATTCTATTTCAACAGGGCGTCCCATCTCCTCTTGCCCCTTTTGCAACATAAAATCAATAGTTTCAGCAAGAGGATACACTTTGTGTTGCAACATATTAGCAAAAGTAACAACCTTTCGACCATCGCCATGCTCACTATCCCTTATCACTTGATCCAAATAGTCAAATGTAGAAACCATATATTTCAACGCGCCAGCCATTGCAGCGTCTTGAACTTTTATTTTAGATATATTAAACCCATCATCAACCCTGAAATCTTCCGATATGTTTTTCATATCAAGAGCATACAAGCGTGTTTGTGTATCACGCAACGCCAGGTCCAACGTAGAAGTCTGCAACACCTTATCAGCATGACGAGGAGAAAATCTCAAACTCAATCCACCATCAACAATATATTTTCCTAATCCAACTGCAATTTCAGCAACGCCATCTTCCGGGACTTCGTCATTAATAGGATAATAATTTAAAGACCTTCCCACTCCGGAGAAAGATGGGTAATAAAAACCTTCAGTTTCTTTTCCCACAACCTCTTGAATTATCACAGCCATTTTCTCCTGGTCAATGACATTACTTGTTGCATTCATATAAGCCTTGCTATCGGCATAAAATACCGAAGCATATACACCTTTAATAGCATCACTCAACATGTGCAACATTTCATAACGATCCACGACATTAGGAATCATATATGTTGAATATATACCGGCAAATGGCTGATAATGTGAATCTTCAAGCAAGCTCGAGCTTCTTATAGCCAAAGGCTTGTCAACAACTTCAAATAAAGCAAAAAAGTCTTCAATCAACCGTTCCGGCA
>JAFXGB010000173.1 GCA_017520235.1 Muribaculaceae bacterium
GAGATGAACCTCACATTCTCGCACGGAAAAAAGAAAACAAAGGTAAAATATGAACTAAAGGCTCGTGATCGTAAACCTGAGGAATATGTGGGCTTTGATGCGAGCGATGTGTTGTATCTCATCATGCCCGACCGTTTTGCAAATGGAAATCCCGAAAATGACAATGTGGCAACATTGAAAAATAAAACCGTTGCAGATAGAAGTAATCACAATGGACGTCATGGAGGAGATATTAAGGGGATTCAAGATCATCTTGATTATATAGATTCGCTTGGCGTTACTGCAATATGGGTAAATCCGGTGCTAACTAATGATATGCCCGGAGGCGCATATCATGGATATGCTACTACCGATTATTATAATATCGACCCACGATTTGGTACAACTGAGGAGTGGAACACCCTTGTTGAAGAGGCTCACAAACGCGATATAAAAGTGGTGATGGATATGATATTTAACCATTGTGGGAGCGACCACTATTGGTTTACCGATCGTCCCTCAAAGGATTGGTTTAACTTCCCTGACGGGTATGTGCAAACAAACTATCGATTAACTACTATTCACGACCCTTATGTGAGTGAATATGATAAGAAACGCACTACCGATGGTTGGTTTGTTGAGTCAATGCCCGATTTAAATCAAAACAATCCTCATTTGATGAAATATTTGGTGCAAAACTCTATATGGTGGATTGAGTCGTCGAAAATTGACGGTATAAGAATGGATACCCACCCATATGCATTTTTGCAGCCAATGGCGAAATGGATTGATGCCGTGGAAAAGGAATATCCTCATTATAATATAGTAGGAGAGTGCTGGTATGGCAATGAAGGCGGTGAAGCATTTTGGCAACGTGGTAGCAAAGTTTGTACCGAGGGCGATTCAAATCTTCCTACGGTGATGGACTTTGTATTGTCGCAAACCGCTCGCAAGGCATTTAGTGAACAAACAAATCCATGGACCGGCTTGAATGCAATTTATGACCATCTTTCGCTCGACTATCTATTCCCTGAGCCTCAAAAGATACTTACATTCTTGGATAATCATGATACCGACCGCTTTTTGCTTGAGCAGCCTACAGATTTGGGCTGGTGGAAACAAGCGCAAGCATTTTTGCTTACCTCGCGCGGTATTCCTCAAATATATTATGGAACAGAATTGTTGATGAGTGGCTCGAAAGAGGGTAGTGATGGCTATGTGCGTCGCGATTTCCCCGGCGGATTCCCCGGTGATGCTACAAATGCGTTTACTGCCGAAGGTCGCACGGCTATGCAAAATGATGCATATGCGTTCCTTGCAAAAGTGCTAAATTGGCGTAAGGGTGAGGCAAATGAGGTGATTGCAAAGGGCTCGTTGAAACACTTTATGCCTCAAAATGGCATATATGCATATACTCGCAAACTTGGTGATAAGGAAATTCATGTGTTGATGAATGGTAACGACGAAGAGTTGACCACAACTATGGAGCGCACTCTCGAAGTGATGCCTATAGGCGCAAAATATAAAGATGTGCTAACCGGAGAGATTGTTGAGATATAAGAGGAAATGACATTTGCACCTCGCGCAATCTATATATTGCAAAATTTCTGATA
>JAFXGB010000174.1 GCA_017520235.1 Muribaculaceae bacterium
AGAAACGGCCAGCCTTTTATATGACAAAGGGCTGATAAAAAATATTGCCGACTTGTATTGTTTATCTCATGAGCAATTGAGGGTGCTTGATAGATTTGCAGATCGTAGTGCAGAGCGAATAATAAAAGGTGTCGAGGATTCTAAAAATGTGCCATTTGAACGTGTTCTTTTTGCATTGTCTATCCCTTATGTTGGCGAAACCGGAGCTAAGAAACTTGCGCGTGCGGTGAGAAATATAGATGCGCTGATGGCTATGACAGTCGAGCAACTTGTAAAAATTGAGGATATCGGTCCTCGCATAGCTGAAAGTATCGTTGAATATTTTACAGAGCCTGTAAATAGAGAAATAGTAGAGCGTTTGCGTGACGCTGGGGTGCAAATGTCAGTGTCAGAGGATGTAGATGATGGTCGCACAAATCGCCTTGAGGGTAAGTCTATTGTGATTAGTGGGACATTTACTCACCATTCGCGCGATGAGTATAAAGCGCTAATAGAGAAACATGGAGGGAAAAATGTTGGCTCTATCTCAAAGAAGACGGATTATGTATTAGCTGGAGAGAATATGGGGCCTGCAAAATTAGAGAAAGCTACTTCGCTCGGTATAGAAATCATTGATGAAGATACTTTTTTGCAGATGATATCTTAAAATGCATAAAAATACACTAATAAATCGTGTATATCTGCATAAATATACTAAAAACAAATATAATGTGATTTTTATGCGATATTATTTGCATAAATAATAAATATTGTTTTCCTTTGTAGTGAAAATAAGAAGAAATAAGAATTAAATATTCAATCATGTTAGAATCGAAGAAATTTTTATTGCAAGAATCAGATATACCCACAGCATGGTATAATTTAGTGGCTGACATGCCAGTTAAACCACGTCCTATATTGAATCCTAAAACCAAGGAGCCGATGAAGGCTGAAGATTTGTATCCTATGTTTGCTGAAGAGTTGGCAAAACAAGAGATGAATCAAACTGACAAATGGATTGAAATTCCTGATGAGGTGCGAGATATGTATCGCATTTGGCGTCCGACTCCATTGGTGCGTGCTCGTGGTTTGGAAAAAATGCTTGATACTCCTGCTCACATATATTTTAAGAATGAAAGTGTAAGCCCTGTTGGTTCGCATAAACTCAATTCGGCTATACCTCAAGCTTATTATAATAAAAAACAAGGAGTAACAAATATAACAACAGAAACCGGAGCCGGTCAGTGGGGTGCGGCATTATCTTTGGCTGCTAAGCATTTTGGACTTGAATTGGCTGTGTATATGGTAAAGGTGTCTTATCACCAAAAACCATATCGTCGTTCAATTATGCAGACTTATGGTGCGCAGGTGATAGCCTCTCCGAGTATGTCTACTCGGGCAGGACGTCGCATATTGACAGAAACGCCCAACTATCAAGGGTCTTTGGGTACTGCAATTTCTGAAGCAGTTGAATTAGCTCAATCTACCCCAAATTGTAAATATACGCTTGGCTCTGTGTTTAATCATGTCTCATTGCATCAGACTGTAATTGGGTTGGAAGCTGAAAAACAAATGGAAATGGCAGGAGAATATCCCGATGTTGTTATTGGATGCTTTGGCGGCGGTAGTAACTTCTGTGGTATCTCGTTCCCATTTATGCGCCATAATTTCTTGGATGGAAAGAATACACGTTTTATTGCTGCTGAGCCGGCTTCTTGTCCTAAGTTGACACGAGGTGTATTTCAATATGACTTTGGTGATGAAGCTGGATATACACCAATGATTCCAATGTTGACGCTCGGTCACAATTTCTCCCCGGCAAATATCCATGCCGGAGGTCTCCGCTATCATGGCGCAGGTTTGGTTGCGAGCCAATTGATGCAAGATGGTTATATGGAAGCGGTGGATATTCCACAATTGGAAACATTCAAAGCTGCTACAATGTTTGCGCAAAGCGAAGGTATTATCCCTGCGCCTGAAAGTTCTCATGCTATTGCTACTGCAATACGCGAAGCGTTAAAGGCAAAAGAAGAGGGTGTTCAAAAGACGATATTGTTTAATCTTTCCGGTCATGGTCTTATTGACATGGCTGCTTATGATAGCTATATTGCAGGAGATCTATCTAACTATGTTGTGACAGACGAAGAAGTTGCAAAAAATGTCGCAACACTTGACAAGATAATTTAATGCTTTATATAAGTAGATGTGAAATGCGATGAGTGTTTACTCGTCGCATTTTTTTTGCGCTAAAGCGAATTTTTGTGTGCTAATATTAATATGTTGATTTAGAGCATAATAATTGTATCTATAAGGGCTTGTGTAGGGAGTGGGTCTCTTAATAAAAGTTAATAAATAAAAGTTTTTCGCTGTAAAATATGTTTTATA
>JAFXGB010000014.1 GCA_017520235.1 Muribaculaceae bacterium
AAGAGCCATGGTATGATAACACAATCTTTGTTCTGCTTGGCGATCATGGAAAACTTGTGGGCACACCCGAATGTGAAATGCCACAATCCTACAACCACGTTCCCCTCATTATACATGGGAAAGACATTACTCCAGAAATCAGAAATGATTTTGCAGGGCAAATAGATGTTGCGCCGACTATATTAGGAATGTTGGGAATCGGCTATACCCAAAACAACTTTGGCATCGATCTAAATAAAGAGGAGCGACCATATGCATTTTATACTACCGACAAGCACATTGCCGCTCGTGACTCATCACGATTATACATCTATGAACCCTCAGAAGACATTGAATTCTTCTATAGTTTAGTCAACGGAGAGTTACTCGAAACAGAATGTGATAGTACATACCAAGAAATGCGGAATTATTGCTTCTCGATGCTACAAAGTGCACAATTTTTGGCAAAAAACAAACTAACAGTCGATAAAGGAGAAGAAAAGGCAAATAAATAGCCTTTTTTTCTTTTGCTATAATCTAAAATATTACTACATTTGTGAGGATTAACCTAACCCTCACAACAGAGGGCTATAACTATAAAAAATTTTAATACTAAACTATAATTTAATACCCAATCATGGCAGAAAAGAAAGAAAAACTGTTCGATCAATTTCCTGCTGTTTCTACCGAAGAGTGGAAAGCCAAAGTTGACGCTGATTTAAAAGGCGTACCCTTTGAAAAGAAATTGGTGTGGAGAACAAACGAAGGGTTCAATGTTCAGCCAATGTATCGCGCTGAAGATATTGAAAACCTCAAAACAACTGATTCTCTTCCCGGAGAATATCCTTATGTTCGCGGTACTCGCACAGAAAACGACTGGTTAACTCGTCAAGAAATCATTGCTGAAACTCCAGCTGAAGCAAATGCTAAAGCTATCGAAGTTCTCGGTAAAGGAGTAACATCTCTTGGTTTCAAAGTTAAAAATGCCGACGATGTTGCTATTCTTCTTAAAGACATCGACCTTACTAAAGTTGAAATCAACATTTGCTCTTGCATCAAGCAAGTAGCTGAAGTTGCGACTGCTCTTGTTGCTGCTGTAAAAGCTGCCGGTGCTGAAGCATCTTTCAAAGGTTCTATTGATTTCAACCCTTGGAAAAAAGCATTGAAACATGGCATCGAATATCCTGGTGATATCGCTAAAGACGCTATTCAACTAATGGAAATTGCTAAAGAAGTTCCCGGATTGCGTCTATTTGCTGTTAATTCAGTAATGTTCAACAATGCCGGTTCATACATATTCCAAGAACTCGGATATGCTCTTGCATGGGGTGCTGAATGGCTCACAATGCTCACAGAAGCTGGCGTTGCTGTTGATGAAGTTGCTAAACGCATCAAATTCAACATGGGTATCTCATCTAACTATTTCATGGAACTTGCAAAATTCCGTGCTGCTCGCATGTTGTGGGCTCAAATCGTTGAGCAATACAAGCCAGCATGCAAATGTTCTTGCAAGATGATGGCTCATGCTGTTACATCTACATTCAACATGACTATCTTTGACGCTCATGTAAACCTACTCCGTAGCCAAACCGAAGCTATGTCAGCTGCACTTGCAGGCGTTGACTCTATTACAGTTACTCCTTTTGATGCTACATATAAGACTCCAGATGCATTTTCTGAACGCATCGCCCGCAATCAACAATTCCTTCTTAAAGAAGAAAGTCATCTTGACAAAGTTGTTGACCCTGCCGGTGGTTCTTACTATGTTGAAACGCTTACTGCATCAATCGCTCAAGAAGCTTGGAAACTATTCCTTGATGTAGAAGAAAAAGGTGGTTTTAACGCTAATGTTAATAATGGCGCTATCCAAGATGCTGTTAACGCATCATCAGAAAAACGTCATGGCGACATCGCTAAACGCAAAGAAATCCTTCTTGGGACAAACCAATATCCTAACTTTGGAGAAATGGCTGCCGACAAGATTGTCAAAGGCGAATGCAAATGCTGTTGTGGCGAAAAAGCTGAAGGCAAAGGATTGTCAACAAAACGCCAAGGAAGCGACTTTGAAGAATTGCGCCTTGCAACAGAAGCTGCAGCTAACCGTCCTAAAGTATTCATGTTGACAATTGGAAACCTTGCAATGCGTCTTGCTCGTTCTCAATTCTCTTCTAACTTCTTTGGATGTGCAGGATATGAAATCATTGACAACCTCGGATTTAACACTGTAGAAGAAGGCATTAACGCCGCTATCGAAAAACAAGCTGACATCGTTGTCATCTGTTCAAGCGACGATGAATATGCAACTCTCGCACCTGAAGCATTCAAGGCTCTTAAC
Organism: Muribaculaceae bacterium; assembly: GCA_017520235.1. Lineage (GTDB taxonomy): Bacteria > Bacteroidota > Bacteroidia > Bacteroidales > Muribaculaceae > RGIG4079. The sequence goes on from JAFXGB010000014.1 coordinate 2,315, forward strand.
GGCCGTGCTGAATTTGTTGTTGCAGGCGCACCTGCTTGCACCGAAGAATTACAAGCTCAGGGTATCACTAACTTTATTCATGTTCGTAGCAACGTGCTTGAAACTCTTCAAGCATTTAATGCCAAACTTCTTAAATAATCCACAACAATGAGACCTGATTTTAAAACAATAAATATTACAGCCGATGCATTTGGAGCTCAACATGCTCCTATCGCACAAGGCGAAGAATGGCTTACTCCGGAACTTATCCCAGTAAAGCCCATCTATACAAAAGATGACCTCGAAGGGCTTGAACACCTAAACTATGTTGCCGGTCTTCCTCCATTCCTTCGTGGACCATATAGCGGTATGTATGCTATGCGTCCTTGGACAATCCGCCAATACGCAGGCTTCTCTACTGCTGCCGAATCAAATGCTTTCTATCGTCGTAACCTTGCTTCAGGGCAAAAAGGGCTTTCTGTAGCATTTGACCTTGCTACACACCGAGGTTATGATGCTGACCACGAACGCGTTGTTGGTGATGTTGGTAAAGCAGGTGTATCTATCTGCTCACTTGACGACATGAAAGTATTGTTTGATGGTATCCCCTTGAACAAAATGTCAGTATCAATGACAATGAATGGTGCCGTTCTTCCTGTACTTGCATTCTACATCAACGCCGGTCTTGAACAAGGCGCTAAACTTGAAGAAATGGCAGGTACTATCCAAAACGACATCCTTAAAGAATTCATGGTGCGTAATACATACATCTATCCACCTGAATTCTCTATGCGCATTATCGCTGACATCTTTGAATACACTTCACAAAACATGCCTAAGTTCAACTCTATCTCTATCTCAGGTTACCACATGCAAGAAGCAGGTGCAACTTGCGACATTGAGTTGGCTTACACTCTTGCCGATGGTCTTGAATACCTTCGTGCCGGAGTTAACGCAGGTATGGATATCGATGCATTTGCTCCTCGCTTGTCATTCTTCTGGGCTATCGGTATGAACCACTTCATGGAGATCGCTAAGATGCGTGCTGGTCGTATGTTGTGGG
>JAFXGB010000175.1 GCA_017520235.1 Muribaculaceae bacterium
ATGTGCAAGAGATTAAAGATGCTGTTTCTACCAACTTTCCCTTCCATAAAAAGGCAACGGATAGGTAGCAATTCTTTCTCTAATACCCGCCATATACGGCTCCTTCTGCCGAAATTAACAATATGGTGAGGTAACACAAAAATGGTATATGTACCAACCACTTATCACATTTTGCCCTCATCCTGCCATTTTTACGCAAGTTCTTGCTATCTTCGCAGATACAAAATATAGAATATGAAGATTGGCGATATAGATTTAGGTAAACGTCCGGTAATGCTTGCACCGATGGAAGATGTTACAGATCATTCATTTCGATTGATATGTAAGGAGCAAGGTGCCGATATGGTATATACCGAGTTTGTATCGGCTGATGCTTTGATACGCAATATCAGTGCTACTACTCGCAAGTTGCACATAGATCCTAACGAACGACCTACGGCAATTCAAATATATGGTCGTGAGGTAGAGCCTATGGTTGAGGCTGCTCGCATTGTAGAGGCTGCTTCCCCTGATATTTTAGATATAAATTTTGGCTGTCCGGTAAAAAAGGTTGCAGGAAAAGGCGCCGGTGCCGGAATGTTGCGTGATATCCCTAAGATGTTGGAAATAACAAAGGCTGTAGTTAACGCAGTGAAAATTCCTGTTACGGTAAAAACTCGTCTTGGGTGGGATCATCAAAGCAAAATTATAGTTGAACTTGCCGAGCAGTTGCAAGATTGCGGAATACAGGCGTTGACGGTGCATGGTCGCACACGCTCGCAGATGTACACCGGAGAAGCCGATTGGGCTATGATTGCCAAAATAAAAGAAAATCCACGTTTTACATTGCCCTTGATAGGTAATGGCGATATTACTACACCTGAAAAGTTGAGAGATGCGTTTGCATTATACGGCGTTGATGGTGTGATGGTGGGGCGTGCATCAATAGGAGCTCCATGGATATTTCATGACATGAAGCAGATGCTTGAAACCGGTGAACGAGGAGAGGAACTCCCCATCACGGAAAAGTTTAAAATCCTTCGCCGACAGATAACCGAGAGCATCTCTCGCATAGATGAATATCGTGGCATTTTGCACATTCGTCGCCATCTGGCTGCATCTCCGTTGTTTAAGGGGATACCTCATTTTAGAGAGACCCGCATTGCAATGTTAAGAGCAGAGACCTATGAAGAGTTGGATGCAATACTCTCTCGCATAGAAAATGAAATATTACCTAATGTAATGGTGTCGTCAGTAGAGTAGCTATGAGGTTGAATATAAGAATATTAATATTAACATGTTTGTTGTGCGCGTTTTCTGCCAGTGCGCAAATGTCTCAGCACATTTTACAATCGCGTACATTTTCTGACCTATATATTTCGGGAAGTGTAAATGTAGAGTGTCGTCAGTCGCTTGATTCTGTGGGAATGATTGTGTTTAGTGCTACTCCTCAAATTTATAACAAAATAAAGTGTTATAATGAGGGTGATCGATTGAATATCTCATTAGATAGAATAGGGACACTCGACCTTTCCAGAAATTTATCAAAGATTATAGTATATTATTCAGGAGCTTTATCAACGATATCCTATGCCGGCTCCGGTAGAGTAGTTGTTGATAATCCACCTGTAGGAAAGAGTGTTGCCGTGCTATTGACTGGCTCCGGAAAATTGAAAATAGGAGCGATTAAAGCACAACATTTAAGTTGTTCGGTTGCTGGCTCTGGGAATTTGTCTATATCTGGGAATACAACTGCAGAAAATATAACATGTACTGTTTCCGGTTCCGGTGCTGTTGAGATAGCGCATGCTAATGCGACAAAGACGAGTGCGACAGTAAAAGGCCCCGGTGATTTTGTAATAAATGGACGTTCCAGTGAAGCGTCATTTGCGATAAAAGGCTCCGGAAATATCGATGCTTCAACTCTTGATTGCGCAAAGATGACCGCAGGCGTCTATGGCTCAGGTCGTATCTATAGTAGTAATAGAGTAACAAACTTGATTACATCAGGACGAAAAGAAAATATAATAAGATAATATATCATGAAAAAGATTTCAGTTTTATTTGTTATGTTGGTGGCATGTTTTGCTACAATGTATGCAGGAGAATCGTCTATTAATCGCATGGTTCTCAAAGCAGCAAATGAGTTTGACGAAATTAATGTCTCAGGTGATATAACAGTCGAAATGAGATATAATCCCAAGTGGGCAGGATATATAGTGTATCACTATGATAAGAATGTAAATAAAAATGTTCGTTGTCATAATGAAGGTTGTGTATTGCATGTCAATGGAGAGTCTGAAGGGATAATGAGTCGCATAGTGATTTTTTATGGTAATCCCCTAAATGCAGTTGTTCATAATGGAGATGCACGTTTAGTGTCAAGAAAAATGGTGAGCAATCCCGCAGAGTTTAAAATCATCGTGAATGGTAATGGTGATGTGAAATTAGGTAATGTTAAGACTGATAAGGCCGAATTTATTATCAACAATAACGGAGGTTTATATATCAGAAAAGTAGATATTAAGAATGTCGATGCTGTTATTAATGGCCCCGGAAACTTGGTGATGAAAGAAAATCCTCAATCATTGAATGTAATTAAGAATGGTAGTGGAGAGGTTCAAACAAAATAAATAGTTATTGATGAAAACTGATAGGTGTTTATTCATATTGATGTTTGTACTATTGGGTATTGCAACCGGAAGTGCACAGTCAACAGCTCGGTATGAGTTAGATGTAAAGGATTTTACTGAATTAATGGTTACTGACGGAATTAATGTTGATTATAAGTCTAATTCTGACTCAGTGGGTAAGGCTGTGTTTCAAGCGTCTTCTGACATTGCATCAGTTATAATGTTTTCTAATAATGGGAAACAGAAATTAGAGATAAAATTGGCGGAAACAGAGGCGCCTATGGAATACAAAAATCTTCCAACTGTAACAATTTATTCTAAGTTCCTTACAAAGGTTACTAATAGAGGAGATTCAACCGTCAGAGTATTATCAGTATCCCCCGGTCCTAATTTTAAGGCACAATTGGAGGGAAATGGACGATTGGTTATTAGAAATATTGATGCAAATGTCGTTGACGACTCAATATTTACAGGAAATGGAGTGCTTGTAATTAATGGTAAATGTGTCAATGCTAAATTGAACAATAAGAGTGTTGGCTCGATTCAGGCCGATGGATTAGCTGCTGAAAGTGTTAAATGTGTTCAGATTGGGACTGGATATGTGGGATGTGCAGCATCTAAGGAATTGACTATATATGGTGCGTCGGGAAAGGTTTATTATAGTGGTACACCACAAATTAAAAATCGTTCAATAGGAATTCAGGTCATACCTATTGATAGTGAGTAAAGAAATATCTTCACATACATAGATAAATGGCAGAGGAGGCAAATATGAAATTGCGTGCTGCGCGAACAATCAAGTGGAATGTGATTGATCGTGTCTCAACTCAATTATTATATGCCGTTACCGGAATCGTGTTAGCGCGAGTCCTCTCTCAAGAAGATTTCGGGTTAGTGGGAGCTGTGATGGTGTTCCAGGCATTTGCACCTTTATTTATTGACAGCGGATTTTCTTATGCTTTGTTGCAACGCAAGGAGCCATCGCACCTTGATTATAGCACTGCTTTTTGGTTTAATATATCAGTCGCATTACTTATATATGTAGTCCTGTTCTTTGGCGCTCCATTGATTGCTTCATGGTTTCAAAATGACACACGATTAATCCCATTATCGCGTGTGATGTTTCTCTCGTTTATTATAAATGCATTGTCAAATGTGCAGACCAATCGCTTGATGAAACAGATGGATGTTAAGATGATTGCCGTTTCTAATGTGTTGGGGCTTGTCGTTAGTGCTGTTGTTGGTATATATCTTGCAATAGCAGGATATGGCGCATGGGCAATTGTGTGGCAAACAATCTCGTTGGCAGTTGTGAAAACCGGTGTGCTGTGGGTATCATGCAAATGGTGGCCGTTGTTGAAATTCTCATGGAATTCCTTTTGCTCGATATTTAGAATTGGCTCAGCTGTGATGATTAGCTCATTCTGTAATATCTTATTCCAAAATATTTACTCATTTTTCATTGGAAACAGGGTTAATCTTGTCAGTCTGGGCTATTATACACAAGCCGATAAATGGAGCAAAATGGGGATATCGTCTATCTCTCAAGTGCTGACCTCTTCGTTTTTGCCAATATTGTCTCAATTTCAAGATGATAAAGAGAGGTTTGCTCGTGCTGCGGCAAAGATGAATCGGTTTACCGCTTATATATTGTTCCCGGCAATGGGATTCTTATGTGTCATGGCTGAACCCATTTTTCACATCTTGTTTGGAGAGAAATGGGATGCGTCAATCCCTTTGTTTCAACTATTGTTGTTGAGAGGGATTTTTGTGGTTCTATCTTCGCTTTATAATAATTATATAATAGCATTGGGGAAAGCCCGTATGATGGTTTATATGGAATTGTTGAGAGATGGGGTCGCATTGCTTGCATTAGTAGTAACTCTCCCGGTATTGGCACAATCCTATCCAAATGATTTGACCTATGGTATTAAAATTATGTTGATAGGTCAGGTCATTGCATATGCCTTGACTTTTATTGTGATGTTGATGGTAATTTCAAAGTTAACTTACCGATCGTTTGTTGCCTATTTGAGGGATTGTTTCCCTTATTTTATAGAAACAATTCTCATAATGATTCCCATGATAGGATTAACTCAATATGTTGAAAATCCTATAGTGCAATTAATTCTGTTGGCAATAATAGGGTTAGGATTGTATTTCGGGGTGAATTTTATCATGAAATCAAAGATTCAGGTAGAAGCGATAGATTATTTTATGTATAGATTTCGGAAGAAAACTCAGTAAAAGGAGGTCTATTTATTTATAAAAATATACAATTATTTATTTTTTCTGTAATATGTAATAATATTTCACAAATATTTTATACTTTTGCAGAAAGTAGATTTAATTTTGAAAATAGCACAAAAGTAGATAAGTTATATTGTGCGTCGAGATGACGCGAATATAACAGGCCAGTAGCCTTCCCCCGGCTACTGGTTTTTTTATTTATATAGATTTGATGTACGAGTTGCTAAAAATTGGGGAGATATTTCTATGTAATAGGAAGGATGGCTATAAAAAAGAAAAAGCTATCCCCAATTCTGGGACAGCTTAAATCCTTTTGAAATAATTGTTCTCTACAATTATTCAGCAACTACAGCAGAATCAGCGCAACAAGCTTTAGTTGAATCGCAAGCAGCAGAATCACCGCAGCAAGAATCTACAACTTCTACTACTTCTTCAGCAACAGCTACAGTATCAGCAGCAGCTTCAGTAGTTGCAGCACCACCACAAGAGAACAATGATACGCTGAATACAACAGCAAGTAATAAAACTAACTTTTTCATTTTCTTTTTGATTAAATAATAAAACAATTTTTTTAGCTTCAAAAACGCCACAAAGGTAATACAAAAATGTATAATGACAAACAAATTTTCTATATTTTTTTGTGGCAAAAGAACAAAATATGCAATTTCTAATAGATTTTATTGAGAAATGCTATTATTTATGCGTTTATGCTGATTGCTTTTTTGCCTGTTGCTATATCATTTGCCAATGCAACTGCTTTAGTGATATGATCACAGATGTGCTCTTCTCCAATAAGTAGGTGAATTTTAGCATTTTTGAGAGTTTCGTGAACAGTCTCTTGTACACCTGATAATACCACATGGATATTTTCTTTTTGAGATGATTTTATCAAAATCTCAAGGTTGTGCAATCCTGTAGAGTCAATGAATGGCACTTTTCGCATGCGAATAATGCGGACAATAGGTTTGTTGGCCATTGATGAGCGCATCATTTCATCGAATTTTGTGGCGACCCCAAAGAAGAAAGGTCCATCAATCTCATAAACTTCAACACCTTCGGCCACGTCAAGAACCTCATGAGTTGTTGCTTCAGTGCCTTCGGCAACATCAAGTTGCTCGCCATATACTCTGATTTGGGTATTTTCCATAACACGGCGTAGGAACAATACGACAGCAAGTAATAGACCTATTTCTATCGCAATTGTCAAATCAAATATTACAGTCAACAAGAATGTAACGAGGAGTACTGAAATGTCGCTTTTGGGAGACTTGAAGATGCCAATAATTGTGCGCCATCCGCTCATGTTGTATGAAACAACAATCAATACAGCCGCAAGACATGACATGGGCACATAATTTATTAATGGCATGAGGAATAGGAATATCAATAGAAGAACTATTGTGTGTACAATGCCGGCAACAGGAGTGCGACCTCCGTTTGTAATATTTGTCATTGTGCGAGCAATAGCTCCGGTAACAGGAATACCGCCGAAGAAAGGAACGGCAATGTTGGCAATCCCTTGACCGATGAGTTCGGTATTACTGTTTGTGCGAGAGCCGGTAACACCATCGGCAACAGTAGCTGAAAGCAATGACTCGATGGCGCACAATATAGCAATGGTAAATGCCGATGGCATCAATTGGTTGATTGTCGCCATTGATAGCTCAAAGCCATGAGGAGCAGGAATGTCAGAGCTCATGTTGCCAAAACGATCACCGATTGTTTCTACTTTGAATTCGGGAAATAAAGTATTTAAGAAATATACAGCAACGGTCATTACGATGATTGCAATTAACGCTCCCGGTAATTTCTTGGAGATAAAAGGTGTGCCTACGATAACAAGCAATGAAACAAGTCCCACTCCAAGTGTTGCTAAGTCAATATTACCAAAATTTTGGAAATATACTCCCCATTTAGGGATAAATTCGCTTGGAACATTAGTAAGCCCAAGTCCGAAGAAGTCATTTATTTGAGTAGAGAATATAGTTAATGCGATACCGGCAGTAAACCCTACGACAATAGGATAGGGGATGAACTTAATAACTGTACCGAGGTGGAATAGACCCATTACAACAAGGATAAGTCCAGCCATAAATGTTGCAATGGCAAGTCCCTGCAACCCAAACACTGCAATAATGTTGTAAACAATAACGATAAATGCACCGGTGGGACCTCCGATTTGGACGCTGTTACCTCCAAATGCCGATACCATAAATCCACCAATAATGGCTGTAATGAGACCAATTGTGGGTGTTACTCCCGATGCGATACCAAATGCGATGGCAAGTGGCAATGCTACGATTCCGACCACAATCCCTGCAATCAGGTCGTCTTTTAGGCGGCTCAAAGAATAATTGCGAAGGGTTGAGAATAATTTCGGTCGAAAATCAATTGTACCTGAAAAATTCATAACCGTTTCAATAAAAATATATAAATACAATCTTTTTTAACGGCTGCAAAGGTACGACTTTTTTAGCTTATAAGAGCGAAATTTTAGGTTTAATTATTTTCTTTCTTGGCTTTAGGAACTATAAATGAGCTTAACTCCCATAAAAAGTATATTGGGAAAAATACTATTGCCAACGTGAATGGATCGCCTGTGGGGGTTACGATTGCAGCAAGAATTAGCAACACAACAATTGCATGACGACGATATTTGCGGAAGAAATTGCGAGTGATAAATCCCATTTTACCAAATAACCATGCAAGCAATGGTAATTCAAATAGAATTC
>JAFXGB010000176.1 GCA_017520235.1 Muribaculaceae bacterium
AATTTTTACGGGAATATTGCGATTACTCCACATTTCTAGCAAGAACTCTACCCCATACTCTTTCCATGATGAAGAAATGATGATTTTAGCATCAGTTTGTTTGACGATTTCAAGTAAGTTATCAATGCATTTAGGATCAAATAACGCACCATATTCATCATTGTAATCCATGCCTAAATGTTTTATTTCTTCAATGAAATTGTCTGAAACTAATACTCCGTCAAAATCAACAAAAAGATATTTTTCCATGTTATATGAGTTTTTAAATGCAAATATAAATAAAAGATATGCAAAAAAAAGGCATATCTTTCTGTTTTTGATGATGAAGAGTAAAAGAGGCAGTAATATTAAAAGAAAAAAGGATGTTCTAGAAGGAACATCCTATTTTGGATTATAGTGAGTTGTTGTACTCGATTAGAGTTGAGGACCTGCAGCAACGAGTGCTTTACCTGCTTCGTTTCCTTCAAATTTCTTGAAGTTTTTAATGAAGCGTTCAGCAAGGTCTTGTGCTTTAGTGTTCCAGTCTTCAACGTTAGCGTAAGTGTCGCGAGGATCAAGGATCTTAGGATCTACGCCAGGAAGTTCTGTTGGTACTTCGAAGTCGAACAAAGGAATTTTCTTAGTAGGAGCGTTGTTGATTGAGCCATCAAGGATAGCGTCGATAATACCGCGTGTATCTTTGATAGAGATACGTTTGCCTGTACCGTTCCAACCAGTGTTTACCAAGTATGCTTTAGCTCCGTTAGCTTCCATTTTCTTAACAAGTTCTTCACCATATTTTGTTGGGTGGAGTGAAAGGAATGCAGCACCGAAACAAGCAGAGAATGTTGGAGTTGGTTCAGTGATACCACGTTCAGTACCAGCCAATTTAGCAGTGAAACCTGAAAGGAAGTAATATTTAGCTTGCTCAGGAGTCAAGATAGAAACTGGAGGAAGTACACCGAATGCGTCAGCTGAAAGGAAGATAACTTGTTTTGCAGCTGGACCTTTAGAAACTGGTTTAACGATGTTTTCGATGTGGTCGATTGGGTAGCTTACGCGAGTATTTTCAGTTACGCTCTTATCAGCGAAATCGATTTTACCGTTAGCGTCAACAGTAACGTTTTCAAGAAGTGCGTTGCGACGGATAGCGTTGTAGATATCTGGTTCGCTTTCTTTGTCAAGGTTGATAACTTTAGCGTAGCAACCACCTTCGTAGTTGAATACACCTTCGTCGTCCCAACCATGTTCGTCGTCACCGATAAGTTTACGTTTTGGGTCAGTAGAAAGAGTAGTTTTACCTGTTCCAGAAAGACCGAAGAAGATAGCAGTGCTCTTTTCTTCCATGTCAGTGTTAGCTGAACAGTGCATTGAAGCGATGCCTTCAAGTGGTTTGAAGTAGTTCATCATTGAGAAAAGACCTTTCTTCATTTCACCACCATACCAAGTGTTGATGATAACTTGTTCTTTAGTAGTAAGGTTGAATACTACTGCAGTTTCAGAGTTTAGGCCAAGTTCTTTGTAGTTTTCAACTTTAGCTTTAGAAGCGTTGTAAACAACGAAGTCAGGTTCAAAATCTTTAAGTTGTTCTTCAGTAGGACGGATGAACATGTTTTTAACGAAGTGAGCTTGCCAAGCAACTTCAACGATGAAGCGCACTTTCAAGCAAGTAGCCATGTTAGCACCGCAGAAACCATCAACGATGTAAAGTTTTTTGTTAGAAAGTTCTTTAACCGCGATTTCTTTAAGAGTGTTCCAAGTTTCTGTAGTTACAGGCTTGTTGTCGTTTTTATATTCTTCAGAAGTCCACCATACAGTGTTTTCGCTTGTAGCGTCTTTAACGATGTATTTATCTTTAGGAGAACGACCAGTGTAGATACCAGTCATAACGTTTACTGTGTCAAGTTCAGTAGCTTGACCTTTTTCATAACCTTCAAGACAGGGACAAGTTTCATCTTTGTAAAGTTGTTCGTAAGAAGGGTTGTAAACAACTTCAGTTGTACCTGTGATACCGTACTTAGTTAAGTCGATTTTGCTCATTTTTAATGACTTTAATTTATTGTTGATAAATAATTTGTATGCGATTAATTAAAACATCCTTGTTTACCGACTACAAAGGTAGTAACTTTTTTGGATTGCGACAAATTATTAAGGAAATTTTTCCGTATTGCTAAAGATTTTATTGGACGGATTTTTCCCGGCGCATAAAACCCTATTTTTATAACAACTCGCAATGCTAAATTGTTTAGTCTTTGCGGAAGATGTAGAGGGGTGAGGTGTCGTAGCGGGGGAGGGCGACGAGCTGGATGTCGGCTTGGCGTGAGGTGATGCTGCCGGTGCCATCGCCTACGGTGGCGCCCTTGGCTCTCAAAGCTGTGCTAACCTCGCGTGTGGCGATGTCGGGGGTGTTGTTGTCGTTGCTCAAGTGGCAAAGGAACACGTATTTGAGCTTTGGTGTATAGCAGTCAGCGATGAATTGAGCGGCAACGGTGTTGTCGAGGTGTCCGTTGTCGGCAATGATGCGTGCTTTAAGATATTCAGGGTAGCTGCCGTTGGTGAGCATCTCTTTGTCGTAATTGCTTTCAATCATGATATAGTCGGCTTGACGCATATAGAAATCAACTCGCGGAGAGATGCATCCGAGGTCGGTGGCTATTGTAAAACGGTGGTTGCCGCTTTCGATGAAAAATCCCATGTTGTCGGTACCATCGTGCATTACATCAAATGCTGTGATGGAGAAATTGTCAATGTTAAAAGCAATTTCTTTATATATGGGTTTGTGGTAATTTTTAATGAATCGAGAGATATTGTGGCGGCGTAATATCCCATTTAGCACTCTTGTTGTGCAATAGAGTGAGATGTGGCGGTATTTTTTCAGTATGGCATAGGCATATCGAATGTGGTCGCCATGATCGTGGGTGAGGCATATCCCTTTTACTGCTTCGATGGGTATATTGTTGGTCTTCAGTCCGTCCAATACTTTCTTCATGTCCACGCCGGCATCTACAAGAAATCCCGATTTGTAGGTCCCAACGTATGAGCAATTGCCGCTACTACCGCTCCCGAGACTAAAGAAAAGCATTTTCTCGACCTCTTGTTGCTGTTTGATGGGCTCATTGATGGCTGATTGCTCTTCTGCTTTTAAATTTTCGGCATGGCTCGCAATGTCGGGAAAAACAGGAAGTTTTTCCTTGGGTAGTTCGACTTCAAAGTCGTCAAACAGACCGGGAAAGTTATTGTGAGATGGTTGTTTTGTTTTGCGTGCCATAATGGTTATTTATATAAAAGGAATATAGTTGGTATTTTATCGTAGTTGTATTGAGCCTTTGACCATTTTGAGAGAGGGAGGGTGTTGATAGATTGTTTCTCACCGGTAATGTCGCTTGCAATGCACAATTTAATATTGCCGGGAAGCGATTTGCACATTTCGGCAATGAGACGATTGTTTCGATAGGGAGTCTCAATGAAAATTTGTGTCTGATGTTCACGCATGATGCGACGTTCAAGTTCTTTGAATTTGGCTGAGCGAGCCGATTGCTCGATTGGGAGATAGCCATTGAATGCGAAACTTTGTCCATTAAAACCGGAAGCCATTAGGGACAAAAGAATGCTTGATGGCCCTATGAGTGGCGTTACTTGATATCCACGTTGTTGTGCGATGGCAACAATGTCGGCTCCGGGATCGGCAATTGCGGGACAGCCGGCTTCAGAAATTATCCCCATGTTGTGCCCTTGTTCAAGTGGGACAAGCATAGATGGCAGTTCGGCATAGTCAGTGTGTTCATTGAGAGTGAAGAACGTTAACTCATCAATGTTTATTGCTTTATCGCACTGCTTTAGAAATCGTCGAGCCGAACGAATGTTCTCAACAATGAAATACTTTACTGATTTAATCAAATCAATATTGTATTGAGGGAGAACCATGTTAATCGTTCCTTCGCTCAATGGTACCGGAAAAAGATATAATGTAGCGCCTTTTTGTGCCATGATAACAATTTATCGGATACAAAGTTAACCAATAATAACGAGGGGATAATATTAATAAATGTAAAAACTAAGCAGGAGCAAGCCTTAGTGAGACTTACTCCTGCTTTTTGGCTGTCAATGAAGCTATATTGCTTAGTTGTTATAGAAATTAAGCATGTTGTTTTCAATTTCCTTGTTGCTACGAAGGATTTGTACGATGCGATAGCTTAACGCATCAGCACCTAATTGACGATTGAACATTGCTGCACTTTCTTCGTAGTTGTAAGGACGATTTTCAGTGTCAACATTCACAACTTGATAAACAACAAGTGCATGATTTGTTTTAACAGGACCAACCAATGTATTTGGTTGAGCAACTACTGCTTGACCTATGATTGCTGATTCGTCGATACCAAGACCGGCTACATAACGTTGTCCGAATGTAACATCAGTAGTATCAATTGATGTTTCCATCAATGCAGCATATCCGGCAAGGTCATTAGCTTTACCTTCATATTTTGCAAGGAGATCAGCAGCTTTCTTGTTGTTGCGAACTTTTTCAGTCAAGTTGATAGCAACTGTTTGGTCATCAGCAGGAATGTAATCGTTGTAGATGTCAGTAACTGCAACGGCCAAAAGACGTTTATCTTGTTCATCACGGAAGATATCTGAAACGTCACCTTTGTCAGCATTCATAACCCATTTAACAGCATCGCGAGATTCGCCAATGTTGCCTATTGATGGAGTAGAAGCAGTAACGCGAGCGTTAAGAAGTTGATATCCTGCAGCGATAGCTTTAGCAGCAGTGAATGCTGTATCAGTATTGTTTGCTGCAACGAAATCGCGCAATTTAGTATTAAGATCGTTGATAGTTGTTTGAGAAGGCTCAACTATGTAAGTGATGCTTGCAATGTCATAAATCTTAACAGGAGCTTTGCGTTCATTTACGCGATAGAATACTGCTGTACCTTGGATGCTGTCGCCAATAAAGAAACGGCCTGTTGTTTCAGAAAGAAGTTTTGCTTTGATAGGGCTTGTTTCGTTGGCAAGAGAGAACCATGCTTTTTCTTGTGAGCCTTGAACTCCTGCAGTTGCTGCGACTTCAGCAAATGCAACACCTGAGTTAAGTACTTTCAAAATTGAATCGCGTTGAGCGTTAGTGCCTTGGAACGCAAGCATATCAACGTTAACAGAGTCAACCTCAACTTTGCTACCAAGAAGTTTACCGATAGTGTAAACATTATTTGTATATGAAACGATAGAAACGCTATCAACAGCTGTGCTTGTAGCAAATGATTTGAGTTGAGCATTTGTGATGCGTGATGCTGGTTGAGAAATGCGTTCAACGTTAAAGTTGAAATCGTTGCTCACACCTTCAGTTCCAGGGTTAGCTTTGAGTTTAGCAATCGCTTCTTCAACAGCTTGTTGAGCAGCGATATTGTCTTCAGCTGAAGGGGTAATGTTTACTGCGATATAGTTAACAAGACGAGTTTCTTCGTCAAGGCGATATCCATTCTTTTCTTTTGACCACATACCTTTGATTTCAGAAGCTGAAACAGGGAATTGGTCGTTAGCAAGAGAAGCGTAATCTTTCTTTGCGTATGCGATGTGAGTAGTAGCAGCATTTTCGTCGTAAAGAGCTTTCGCATCCAAAGCGTTAGCAGTGATTGCTCCTGTGAAGAGACTACCAAGTTTTTGCATGCGTAACAATTCGTCGATTTGCTTTTCTTGGTTAATCCACATTGCTTGAATTTGAGCAGCTTGGTCAGCAGGGATGTTATATTTCGCTGGGTTGAAAGCTATGTCGTGTAATTGGTCGGGTGTTTGTACGCCAAATTGGTTAGCAAATTGCACCATTGCAGGGAGTGCATTTTGTCCCATCATAGCTTCTTTAAGCTCTTTGTTGGTAACAATGATGCCAAGTTTGTCCATCTCGTTAGTAAGCAACATTTCTTGAATCATTTGATTAAGAACTTGTTGTTGAGTAACGGCAGGGTCTTGTTTGTAGCCTTGTTGTTGATACTGTTGGCTCACTTCTTCATAGCGTTTTTGGAAATCGAGGATGTCGATTTTCTCACCGTCGACAGTAGCGATGGTTCTGCCACTGCCAAAGAAAGTGCTACCTGAATTTAAAAAGTCACCGATGATGAAAGCGAAAAGCGCTACACCGATAACAACGAGCAATAAAACTGATTTGCTTCTGATTTTTTCTAATGTTGCCATTTATTTAGTGTTTTTTTGTTTTTGTTCTGTGATTAAAATGCTATTGCGCTTATGTTTACATGAAAATTTTGGCAATAAAACGCACAAAGATACATCTTTTTCACTATCAAACAAAATACTTTTTTATTATTTCTGATTTTCTAATCTCTAAAATGGAATGTAAATAATTGAGCTGCAGTGAATTATATTGAGAATTCTTTGCGTATAATGTCAACATAATCAAGTTTTTCCCAAGTAAATAGTTCGACAGTAAGAGTCTTTTCGGGCTCATATTTAGAAGAGAAAACCTTTGTTACGGTTTGCGGTTCGCGTCCCATGTGACCATACGAAGCAGTTTCTTGATAAATGGGGGCGCGAAGTTTCAATCGCTTCTCGATAGCATTTGGACGCATGTCAAAGATTTTGCTTACTTTCTTAGAAATTTCAGCATCGGTCAAGTTTACATTTGCTTTACCATAGGTGTTGATGTATAAGCTAACAGGCTCAGCAACACCGATTGCATATGCAACTTGAACAAGAACTTCATCGGCAACGCCTGCTGCAACAAGGTTTTTTGCTATGTGGCGAGCAGCATAGGCCGCTGAACGGTCAACTTTTGAGGGGTCTTTTCCTGAGAATGCACCACCGCCATGGGCTCCACGTCCGCCGTAAGTGTCAACGATGATTTTGCGACCGGTCAGACCTGTGTCGCCATGAGGCCCACCGATAACAAATTTGCCGGTTGGATTTACATGTAGGATGAAGTCATCCTTAAATAGAGCTTGAACATGTTCGGGGAGAGTCGCTTTAACTCGAGGTATAAGAATGTTTTTTACATCTTGTTTGATGATATCAAGCATTTCGTTATCGGCTTCTTCTTGAGATTTACCATCTTCGGCAAGAATGAATTCATCATGTTGAGTAGAGATGACAATTGTGTGAACCTTTATGGGTTTTCCATCAGCAGAATACTCGATTGTAACTTGGCTCTTAGAGTCGGGACGGAGGTAGCTGACTGTTTGTCCAAAAGCATTTGTATAGGTCATGCCTGTGAGATTACGTCTGATTGATGACAATTCGCGAAGCAATAGGTGGCTCAAGTCCAATGGAAGTGGCATGTAGTTAGCTGTGTCGTTACAAGCATATCCAAACATCATGCCTTGGTCTCCAGCGCCTTGGTCTTCGTCGGATTCACGTTCTACACCGCGATTGATGTCGGCACTTTGCTCGTGTAAGGCAGAAAAAACACCACATGCATCGCCATCAAATTTTAATTCGCTGCGGTTATATCCTATGCCGTTGATGACGCGGCGTGTTACATCCATCAAATCAATATAAGCGTTACTCTTTACCTCTCCCGCAATAACAACTTGTCCGGTTGTAACGAGTGTTTCACATGCAACCTTTGATTGGGGGTCGCGAGCAAGAAATTCGTCAAGAATAGCGTCTGAGATTTGGTCGGCAACCTTATCGGGATGCCCTTCTGAAACCGATTCAGATGTAAATAGATAATTCTTTTCTTCCATATGTTTAGTCAATATAAATCGTATTCAACTCTGTGGCACTGCCTTGAGCCGAAAAATAACTAAAGCCATAAAACATTGATGGAATGTGTTGCGGTTTTAGCATTTTTTATGAGTGGTTGCAAGCAGCCAAATTTTTCCACTATGAGTTTTTCAAGTGCAAAGGTAATACTATTTTCTGTGATATCAATGAATATATTACATTAATTTAATATAACGCTTGTTTGAACGCAAATAAAACGGTAACTTTACCGCATAAAATGTAGTAGATGTTATGAAGTATAAATTTTTAGTTTTATCGGCGATGATGATTATTGCACTAAGTGGATGTGCATCGGATATAAATCTCCCTCAACCTCAAAAAAATGGTGGAATGTCATTAATGGAAGCGCTTTCAAAACGTAAATCGACAAGGGAATTTAATTCGGAAAAAAGATTGACCGATCAGCAATTGGCTGATTTGCTTTGGGCTGCATGCGGATTAAATCGTGAAGATAAACTGACAATACCCACAGCATTGAACAAGCAGGAAGTGAGCATATATGTCATTGTTCCTGAAGGTGCATATATTTATGATGCTAAATCAAATGCTTTAAATGTGGTTAACGCTAAGGATATACGTGAACTTGCAGGGAAGCAGGAGTTTGCACAAAAGGCATTGCTTAATATCGCAATAGTGAGTGATAAAGAAAAAATGCCCAATGATCTATATGCCGGAACATCGGCAGGAGCAGTAATGCAAAATATATATTTGTGGTGTGCAGCAAATGAAGTGGGAACTGTAACTCGTGGTAGTTTTGATGAAGATGCACTTGCCGACGCATTAAGGCTTAATGAAAATCAACGAATAATACTTGTTCAAACAGTAGGATATTAATCAAGTGATAAGAAAAGTCATTTATATTGTTACGTTTCTATCCATGCTTTTTATGTCAATCTCGTGTGGAGATGAAAATCAGCATGAGGTTGATGAATCGGTATTATATGACATTGAAGAAATTAACCAATATACCGAGCATTTTGATTCAATGCCCCCCGGAGGTCGTCGTTTGCGCACCTATTTCAAGGGTACATATGGACGGGAATTTAAGGATTTGAATGATGTGCATTTGGGTGCGGCAATGAGTATTGGAATAGAGCCTATATCAGACATTTCTTCAGTTTGGGAGATAAATCGTCCATTGGAAAAAATAGTATCATGTAAAGAATATTTTGTAGATGAATTAACTCACTCATTGCCTTATCTCGTTTCTGATGCAGCCGACTTGTTGCGTGAAATTGGTCGGCGATTTAATGATACATTAGATGTGCGTGGAGGAGGACATTATCGCATAAAAGTAACAAGTGTGTTGCGCACACCTGCATCAATAAAAAAATTGCGTCGCCGGAATCGCAATGCAACAAAATCTTCGGCACATCAATATGGAACGACTTTTGATATCAGTTATCGTAAATTTATATGCGACTCAGTCAATATACCTCGCACACAAGATGATTTGAAAGGGTTGTTGGCTGAAATATTACAAGATTTGAGAGATGAGCAACGGTGTTATGTAAAACATGAACGACGCCAAGGTTGCTTTCACATTACTACTCGATAAAAAGTTATGGAAAATAAAGAACAAGCTGAAACTCCAAAGCGAGCAGGTTTTTTCAAAAGATTGGCAAAAACTTTAATGTGGTTTGTTATCGGTATCGTGTTATTGATAACATTACTGCTTGGAGGTGTGGTGTGTTTTTTGACACCTGAACGTTTGACTCCTATTGTGGAGCAGTATGCCAATGAGTATCTTGATGCACAAGTGGAAATAGGAAAGGTGGAATTGACTTTCTGGAAAACGTTCCCGCAATTGAAAGTTGATGTAGATTCCGTAACTATTGTTTCTGATAATTTTAAGGAACTTGATGATTGCCGACGTGAGCTATTGCCTGCTAATGCCGACACTCTGTTGTCCTTGACTCACTTCCATGGAGGAGTGGGCGTTACTGCATTGATGGCGGGTAAAATAGAAGTTTATGAGGTTGAACTGCGAGAGCCAATGATAAACCTTGTACAGTATGATGACTCTCTTTCTAATTTTGATATAATTCCACCATCAGCACCTGACACAACAACATCTTCTGCATCATCATTACCGGAAATTTCAATTGACCGATTTGTCATTGCCGATGCATTACCCATAACCTATAAATCAATTGCCGATAGCATGAATGTGGGAATTGTGTTAGGTGCAACATATATTGATGGGAATGAAGCTCCGCAATATGACGTGGCCCTTAATGGTGATGCAAAAGCATTGTTGCCACCTACGATTGTGGAAAATGATTTGCCAATCGGATTTAATGGAAAAATAGAGTGGAATCCTGACGCTCCGTTTGTTGTTACGATTAAAGATTTTGCAATAGATATTGCTGAATTACATAGTGTGTTGAATACATCGGTTGATATGACTGATGACATGATAATCACAAACTTGGATTATCGCATTAAGGAATTGGCAATTGCCGATGTGATGAAACACATTCCTGCAGAATACAATATGCCGATGTTGCAACGCCTTCAAACCGATATTAAGGTTAATGCCGGAGTAACATTGCTTGAGCCATATAATCTTTCAGATAGTGTGTTGCCAAAGGTAACAGCAATGATAGAAATTCCAAAAGGTAATCTCCAATTTGGTAATCATCATAAACCTCTTGCTATTGCCGCATTGGTTGATGCTAATATCGATGGACAAAATCTGAATGCATCGGTTATAGATGTAAAAACATTTACAGTCAATGGTGTGAGTATAGATGTTGCAATAGATGGCACTTTCCGCTCATTGCTTACAGACCCAAATATTAATGCTAACTTTAAAGGGAGTTTATGTCTTGACAATCTACCCCCTATTGTGCTGAATCAAATTCCGGGAGAAATCAGAGGTAAACTCACTGCAAACACATCGTTGAAGTTGCGCCAAAGTTATCTCAGTAAGAATGGATTCCACAAGGTGAAAGTATCGGGAGAGGCAAAGCTTCAAGATTTTACTTATGTTGACTCTGTTGCAGATTTCTATACTCGTGAGGCAACATTCAAATTTGGGACAAGCAATAGCTTTGTAAGAGGGGAACGTAGTGTCGATTCGATGCTGACTGCTTCTATCAAGATTGATACTGCAAGAGTGAATTATAGTGGGACTAAGCTCATAGTAAGTAATATGAGAGCTGGTGTCGGTTGTAAAAATGTAGCATCAAGTACCGACTCAACGCAAATAAACCCAATGCGAGCAACAATAAGTGCACATCGTGTTGTGTTCCAAGCATCTGATTCATCAAAGGTGCGCATGCGAGATACAAGATGTATCGCTTCACTTCGTCGCTTTCAGCATGATGCAAAAATTCCCGAATTACTGCTTGCTATTGACTCAAAAAATTTGAGCTATGGTGATAAACTAAATAGAATGAGTCTGCGAGATGGTAATGTGAAAATAACTGCACACATCAAGACGCGTAAAAAGATGAGTCCTCGCATGCAGGCTCGTTATGACTCAATTGCTCAGCTTTATCCTGATATTGCATCAGACTCAGTATTTAAATTGATGCGTGCATCAATGCGTAAAGGTAGTAGAAATCGTGTAGCTGAAATATCTGATAAAGAGATAATGGACTTTGCTCTTGATAATTCAACGCGCGAATTGCTTCGTCGATGGAATGTGCATGGGACAATCACAGCCAAGCGAGGACGAATGTTTACTCCATATTTCCCTTTGCGCAATGTCTTGTCAAATGTGAATATTGATTTTACAACTGATAGTCTCTCGCTGAAAAATGTGAGTTATAATGTAGGGAAGAGCGATTTCCTTATAAATGGTTCAATAAAGAATATAAGTAGAGCTTTGACATCACGCCGAGGGGCTCCATTGTATATCGATTTTAGTGTCAGAAGTGATACTGTTGATGTAAACCAGATTGCAGAGGCTGTATTTGATGGTGCTGCATTTTCAGAAAAAGCGATTGGAAATCTCTCTCTTGAAAATGTAGAGGATGAAGATAGCATGCAGATGGCAATAGAACAAATGCAAGATACATCACAAATGGCGGCATTATTGTTGCCTTCAAATATAGAAGCGACAATAAGGTTGAGGGCTCACAATGTGATATATGCCGATATGTTGATGAAGCGCATGAGAGGTATAATTATGCTTAGAGATGGTGCATTAAATATGCATAAACTCACAGCATCGGCCGATATTGGAACGATAGGTCTATCGGCTCTTTATACTGCTCCATCTAAAAAAGATTTGAAATTTGGGTTTGGCTTAGAAATTAAGGATTTAGACCTTAATAAAGTCATAAATATGGTGCCTGCAATAGATACTATAATGCCCATGCTGAAAAGTTTTGAGGGTATAATAGATGCCGATATTGCAGCAACAACCGATATAGATACTGCAATGAATTTTGTATTACCGTCGTTGAATGCTGCGATAAAACTGCATGGAGATAGCTTGGTGCTTCTTGATGCTGATACCTTTAAGTTCTTATCAAAATGGTTGCTATTTAAGAATAAGAAGCGTAACATGATTGATAACATGACTGTTGAGATGCTCGTTGAAAATTCAGTGCTTGAATTGTTCCCATTTATGTTTGATATTGATAGATATCGATTAGGAATAATGGGTAGTAACGATATGGCATTGAATTATAATTATCATGTGTCAGTATTGAAATCTCCGTTGCCATTTAAATTCGGACTTAATCTCTCCGGGAATATGGATGACATGAAAATCAGAGTGGGTAAAGCCAAGTTTAAAGATAAAATGGTGTCAGAACGTGTTGCTATTGTTGACACAACTCGCATAAATTTGTTAAACCAAATCGAGAATGTATTCCGTCGAGGTGTTGATGTTGCTAAATTGGGGAAATTGCAAGTTGACCGCAGCAAAATTGATACAAATTCAACGATAGATGCCGTTTCCGATACAATTTCGCATGCCGATTCGTTGATGTTGATAAAAGAAGGCTATCTTCCGGCTCCTGTTGAGATACAAAACGAACAAAAATCCGACAAAAAGAAATGACAACATTTGTCTCTCAGATAGAGTGTTTCCTTAAGAAACACCATTATAAGGCTGTTAAGCCCCTTGCGGCGCTCATCGATATGGATGGGACCTTGTATGACTCTATGAGAAATCATTCTGCTGCATGGTATCGCATGATTACCGAATTGGGAATTGACGCGACGCAAGAGGAATTTTATATGTATGAAGGTCGCACAGGCGCTTCAACAATAAATATTATTTTTCAACGGACCTATGGACGAGATGCCACCCCAGAGGATATTGAGGAGTTGTATCATCGCAAAACAGTTTATTTTAGTGAACTCCCCCCTGTGAAACTAATGCCGGGTGCTCCGGAGATGGTGAGGGTGTTAATGGAGTCAGGGATAAAACGAGTTCTTGTAACAGGCTCGGGACAGACGTCATTGATTAACCGCATTAACGAAGATTTTCCTAATGCTTTTTCTCCGGAATTGCGTGTTACATCTCGCGATGTATCTCATGGGAAACCCCATCCTGAACCATTTATTCGTGCGATGCAACTTGCAGGAGTCAGACCTTCACAATCGATAGCGATTGAAAATGCTCCACTTGGAGTGAAATCGGCTTCTGATGCAGGGGCATTTACAATTGCAGTTACAACTGGTCCTATTCCGCGTGAGGCAATGATTGACGCCGGAGCTGCTGTTGTA
Source organism: Muribaculaceae bacterium (assembly GCA_017520235.1). Taxonomy (GTDB): domain Bacteria; phylum Bacteroidota; class Bacteroidia; order Bacteroidales; family Muribaculaceae; genus RGIG4079. The sequence continues at coordinate 13,405 of JAFXGB010000176.1, forward strand.
TTCTCGTCAATGGAGGAATGTGCTGAAAATATTCATTTATTGATTTATGAGTTGTTAACAACGTCATTGAAATCTTAAAAGCAGAACTAAATTTATGAAACATCAAGAACTAATATTCTCAAATAACGTTGCTGAGGAGATTGATATAATCGCACAAAAAGAGGGAGCACCACAGGTGTTTGTGCTTGTCGATGTCAATACCGATAGATGTGTATTGCCTGTTTTGAAAAAATCATCGAAAACAATCGCCGGAGCAAAGGTTATAACTATAAAGTCAGGCGATGTAAATAAAAACCTTGAATCACTGGCATTTATTTGGGAACAGTTATGTAATAATGGAGCTACACGCAAGTCGCTATTGATAAATATCGGTGGCGGTGTTATTACCGATATAGGAGCTTTTGCCGGTGCTACATTTAAAAGAGGAATAAGATTTATAAATGTTCCCACTACATTGTTGTCGGCGGTAGATGCCGCTGTTGGGGGCAAAACCGGGATAAATTTCAATGGATTTAAGAATGAAGTAGGTGTGTTCTGTGAGGCTGAAGCTGTGATTATATCTACTGCATTTTTAAAAACGTTACCAACTGAAGAACTCTTTTCCGGATATGCCGAGATGCTAAAACATGGATTGATTGCCGGTCGTGATGTTTACAATAAATTGTTGGATTATGATATCTCTAAATCTGAGAATGGTGACCAATTATTGGAGTTGTTGGAAGAATCGGTAAAGGTGAAAAAAAATATTGTAGAGGAAGATCCAACAGAAAAAGGAATTCGTCGTGCATTGAATTTAGGCCACACAGCAGGTCATGCATTTGAGTCGTTGGCATTGCGTCGAGAAGATCCCATCCCTCATGGATATGCCGTAGCGTGGGGGCTGGTTGTTGAATTGGTATTATCTCACACTCAATTAGGCTTCCCATCGGCCGATTTGCAACAATTAGCATCATATATTTATAGCAAGTATGGCGCATTTGAAATCACTTGCAATGATTATCCTGCATTGCTCGATTTTATGCACCATGATAAGAAAAATGATTCAAATGAAATCAATTTCACCCTTTTAAAAGAAGTGGGAGATGTGCACATTGATTGTCATTGCTCTGAAGAAGAAATAAAGTCGGCATTGGATATATTTCGCGACTTGTTGCACATTTAATCTGAAATGACAAAGAGAAAGTCAAATATCGAATTATTAAGGATAATAAGTATGGCAATGGTACTTGCCGTACATCTTGATGGCGCATCTCTTGGCTTGCCACATCCAGCCGGAAATATAGTGCAGATGTCTTCTCACGATTGGTGGCGACTTGTTGTTGAGGCTTTAATGATTATAGGGGTGAATTGCTTTACTCTGATTTCAGGGTATTTTGGGATAAAGGCTAATTGGCGTGGATTTCTGAAGTTATCAGCAACTTGTCTTTTTTATTCTGTTGGGATCTATCTGGCACTTATCGTTTCAGGAATGTTGCCATGGAGGTGGGCTGAATTTATGGATTCTGTATTGATATACACTCACTCTGATTTGTGGTATGTCCCAGCTTATTTGGGATTGTATGTGTTAAGCCCTGTGCTAAATAGCGCAATTAAATATCTTGAACAGAAGCAATTTCTCTGGACGTTATTAAGCTTTGTTGCATTTAATGTGTATTGCGGATGGATGTGGGGCGCGTCGTTTAACGCAACAGGCTACACAATAATGCAACTCATAATGATGTATCTTATAGGACAGTTTATAGGTCGTTATGGTCATGATTGGGATTTTGGCAATAAAACATATCTGTATCCGATAATTTATGTCGGAGCGACAGCGCTTATAGTAGTGAACTCATTGTATGATGCTCCATTACACGCATTTGCTTATAACTCGCCATTTGTAATAATATCTTCAGTTTCGTTCTTTATGTGGTTTGCCACGATGAAGATAGAGAGCAAGGTTATCAATACGCTTGCAACATCGGCATTTGCGGTGTATTTACTGCATAAAAACCCGTATATTTGGAGAGATATTATCAAACCTTCATCAATTTATTTGTGGGAGCACCTCTCTTTGTTAGAATTCACTTTGGCTGTAATTTTCTTGATAGTGGTGATATATTTATTGACCTTTGTAGTAGATAGATTAAGGTTGTACTTAATGTCAAAACTATTTGCAAATAACGGAGGAAAGTTGGAGCGTTGAATAGTTTTCGTTAATTTTGCACAATAATAAAAATTAAAATAATGGATATTAAACAAGTAATGCAAGATATTCTCGATGCAGAGAGTAATGCAATCAAAAATATTCCTATTACCGATGAGTATGTAAAGGCAGTGAATGCGATTATCGAGCATGTGCATAATCGTGGAGGTAAGCTTGTAACATCAGGAATGGGTAAGGCAGGACAAATTGCAATGAACATTGCCACAACATTCTGTTCAACCGGTACTCCTGCGGTAAATCTTCATCCAAGTGAAGCTCAACATGGCGACCTTGGAGTATTACAACCCAATGATATAATGTTGCTTATCTCAAATTCAGGAAAGACTCGTGAAATCATTGATTTGGTTGCTCTTGCACGCAATTTGTATCCACAAGTACCATTTATTGTAATTACCGGAAATCCCGAAAGCGAACTTTCACGCATTGCCGATATTACATTGTTGACAGGAGGAACTCCAGAAGTTTGCCCATTGGGCTTGACTCCCACAACATCAACAACAATGATGACTGTAATAGGCGATGTGCTTGTGGTAAATGTGATGCGCATGACAGAATTTACCAAAGCACAATATGCATTGCGCCATCATGGTGGATATTTAGGAGATAAATCTCGTTCAAAAGATTAAAACATTGAAGAAATGTCAACATCATTAAGCAATGGCGCTCCATCAGGAGCATTGCCAAAGGTAGAAAATATGAGAGTGGCAATTGTTGCTGCTGAGTGGAATGGACACATTACAGGTGCTTTGGCCGATGGTGCAGTTGAGTTATTCAAGTCACAGGGTTTTGCTGATGAAGATGTAGAAATTTTTCATGTTCCGGGTGCTGTAGAGTTGACATTTGCGGCATCTCAGCTTATTGAGACCGGAAATTTTGATGCAATTATAGTTTTTGGATGCGTTATAAGAGGAGGAACACCTCATTTTGACTACGTTTGTCAGAGTGTAACACAAGGAATAACGTCATTAAATGCTGATTGTGATATCCCTGTTATTTTTGGGGTGCTAACTGTTGATTGTGAGCAAGATGCACTTGATAGAGCAGGTGGAAAACTTGGCAATAAAGGAACAGAAGCAGCAGAAACTGCAATTAAAATGTTTGATTTTATTTGCAAAGTTCGAGAATAATACTTACCTTTGCACTCGCTTTGATACTCAAACGAGGGTTAAGCAAATAAAATAATGCCTCTTTAGCTCAGTTGGCCAGAGCACGTGATTTGTAATCTCGGGGTCGTTGGTTCGAATCCGACAAGAGGCTCAAAAAGTCGAAAGACTGGCCGGGCGAATACCAGAGTGGCCAAATGGGGCAGACTGTAAATCTGCTGGCGTATGCCTTCGGTGGTTCGAATCCATCTTCGCCCACTTTTTTATGCGGAAGTAGCTCAGTTGATAGAGCATCAGCCTTCCAAGCTGAGGGTCGCGAGTTTGAGCCTCGTCTTCCGCTCAACGGAGAGTTCACCAAAAATGGTGGACTTTTTTTGTATATAATTACTAATTATCTGTATCTTTGTGTGATATATCAAGATAAATCCTTAAGCAATTATAAAACATGAAAAAACTATTTATCTCGCTTTTTGCTGTATTGACATCGGCAATGGTATTTGCTTCCGGGCAATGGACTTTACAAGGGAATACTTATACAATTGACACGCTGTTTCATGCACAAGTTGGTCCTGGTACTACGCAAACATCATTAAGTGTTGTGGGCCCTACAAAATTAAGGGTATTCTACACAACTACTGATTTGACTAATCCTTATGTTGAAATGCAAGCCGTAATGGCAAATGATAAATTGGGCTCAGGTGCTACAGTCGCATCAATAGGGAAGTCTCATCACAAGGATGGTGCGTTGTATTTTGCAGGAGTTAATGCCGATTTCTTTAGTGGCTCATATCCCATTGGTACAATTGTCTCTAACGGTGATATATATTATGCTTCAAATAATGGTTGGTATCATTGGGCAACAGATGCTAATAAGAAACCATATCTTGGCCAGATGACAATGGGTGGGAGTGTTACAAATGCTGCCGGAACAAAAAGCCAAGCAATTACCGGGTTTAATAGAGCTCGTGAATCAAATAATCTGATTATCTATACTCCAAAATATGGTTCTACTTCACAGACTAATGCCTATGGCTCGGAGGTTTTAATTACCCCTGTTGATGGAGTTATTGCAATGGGTAAATCAGTAAAAGTAAAAGTAATGTGTGCTCCTTCTACTGCAGGCTCAATGGCTATTCCTGCAGGCTCTTATGTATTATCGGGACATGGAACAGCTGCTACATTTGTTTCGTCATTGACTGAGGGAGAAGAAATTACTGTTAATCTAACATTAACTCTTGGAGAAACATCTATTGCGGCGACTCAAGTAATTGGTGGTAAGCCAACAATTTTGTCAGGAGGTCAAGTGTTGAATACTCAAAATGAGTTAGATCACTTAACAGCGTTAAATCCTCGTACAGCAGTTGGTCACGATGCAACAGGTACAAAACTTGTGATGCTTGTTGTTGATGGTCGATCACAAGTTTCTGTGGGTTGTGTTTCAAAAGTTCTTGCTGATATCATGCGAGAAGTGGGCTGTACTGAAGCTCTTAATTTTGATGGTGGAGGCTCTTCTACATTATATGTTGATGCGTTAGGTGTTAGAAATGTTCCGAGTGAAGGATCTGAAAGATCCGTCCCTAATGCATTGTATGCTGTGGCGACTTCTCCTACTGATAACACTATTGCTTCTATCGCTTTTATGGATCAGACAATAACATTGCCTAAGTATGGATATTTTACCCCGACAATATATGGGTATAACAAATATGGCGTATTGATTTCTACAAATGTTACCGATTATCAACTCACATCTCCTGCCGGTTTAGGAGATGTAATAGAAGGAGGTAAAACATTATATGCCAATGGTAATGGTACTCATGTATTAACAGCAAATGTAAATGGGGTAAAAGCTTCTGCAATAGTAACCATAGGGGCTGGAGAACCTAAATTTACATATGACAAGGTGCTATTAGATTCTTATACCGATTATACAGTAAAGGTAACAGCGATAGTTGATGGAATTGAAATGCCTTTGAGCAATAAAGCTTTGACATGGACAAGTGATGATGCTTCTATCGCAACTGTTGATGCAACAGGAAAAATACATGGCGTTAAAAATGGAACAACAACAATAAGGGGTGTGGTTGATACATTCTCTGATGAAATTACAGTTACTGTCGAACTTCCTGATACCCATTATAAGGCGATAGATCCATCTTTAGATGGATCAACATGGACAGTGAGCGGAACAGTTAATCAAGCGACATTTAGCGCTCTTGGTACTGAAGGTATGGCAATAGATTATAAGTTTAGTTCAACACGCAATGCCAATATGGGAACATCAAAGGATATCCAATTGTGGAGTCTTCCCGATTCGTTATTGTTGGATATAAACCCAGGAGAAGTAAAAATCAACAAAATCATGTTATCAATAGCCTCTTTAGGGAATTCCGACATTAAAACATATAACTATGTCCCCACATTGACTGCGTCAACAGTAAATCGCATACTAATTCCATTTAGTGATATATTTTATGTTGCTGATGCCGCAATATTCCCTATTCAACTTAAGGGTATCACCTACTATTTTACTGGAGTGAAAACATCAACTACTTATCGCCTTGAAATACCTAAGATGTTAGCTGTTTACAATGCTATTCCAGGCGATGGTGCAGGTATTGAAGATGTTTTTACCGAAGTTGCAAGTCAATCACTGAAATTATCGCCCAACCCAGTAAATGCAGGTGATGTAGTGAATGTAAATGTTGAGGAGACAGCAAGTTATGCAGTATATACCATTAACGGAGCATTGATTGCACAAGGAAATGGAAACGAAATTTCGACAGAAGGCTTGACACAAGGTATTTATATTGTGAAAATAACAAGCGAAAAGGGTGCGTTGGCGGCTCGAATGATTGTTAAGTAGGAATATAATTGCTATCAGCAATTTCGATATGGAACGTCGGGCATATAGAGATTATATGCTCGACGATTTCACTTTGTACGGCTTCGTAAATTGTCCAATCGGTGGTGGTAGTGTAGCAATAAATTTGCAGAGGAGTCCCCGATGCATTTCCGGGCATCAGTCTGACTAATATTTGTGAATTTGATGAAATCATGGGATGAGAAATTAGGTATTGGCACACATAGGCTCGCAATACCCCAAGATTGGTTTCAGTTGTTCCATTGATTGAGGCCACGCCGTTGTTATATAAAGTCCCTTTGGTTGTAGATTGAGATATAAAGTCAGAGAGATAAGGTATTTTTTCTTTGATTTCTTCTATTAGGCTTGGGGTAGATTGTATAATGGTATTATTGTCAATAAGGATTGAACGTGATATTTGTCTGACTCCGCTATCGCTCATGCCTCGCCAATTTTGGAATGATGTAGAGATGAGAGAATAGGGTGGTAACATGACGATTGTGTTGTCCCAATTCCTTATCTTTACAACAGAGAGTGAGACGTCAATTACAATACCATTGGCGATGGTAGATGGTACGACAACCCAGTCTCCAACGTGTAACATATCATTCTGTGATATTTGTATGCATGCGACAAATCCCAAGATGCTATCTTTAAATATCAGCATCAATGCAGCCGCAAATGCTCCTAATCCGGTGAGTAACACAGTGGGTGATTTGTCAATCAGTACAGAGACGGCAATTATTAAGATTATAATCCACACGATACCTTTTCCCACATTGAGAACTCCACGCAATGGGAGATTGCGAGTATTCTTGTAGGTATCATATCTCATCCATAGAAATGATAAAATAGAGCATAGGCCAATGGCGATGGTAGTTAGAAGATATACTATTGACAGACGTCTGATGGCCTCGCTGATGATGGCCTCGTTTTCAAAAACAAATGGGATAAAAGCGAGGATTACCAAAGGCGGAACTATATGGGAACAGCTAGATATAACACGTAGGGATATCAATTCTTTTAAGATGGTAAAATGCTTTATGTGGAAAATTAATCTTATTATGAGTTGAAAAATATACTTGATAATCCATCCTATACCTCCTGAAATACACAGAACAATAATAGTATAGAGAATTTCCTCTAATAACGAATTTTTAGGGAGTCCCATTAAATTAATGATTATGTCTATTTTTTCAAGAAACCATTGTGCTATAGAGTAGGACGGGATGAGTAAAATCATAGTATAATAATTAAGATAAATACACACACAATATAAACAAATGAATAATTGTGATAGTTTCAAGTGAATTATTATCTTTGTGTTATATGATATTGGCAGGGATATTTCAAACAGTTGAATTCTATGTTATAGCGGTACTTGTCGCTGCAATGATAGTCGCATTGGTGGCACGACCGGCATCGCGTGGAGAGGCACGACAATATTTGCTTGCAGGAGAATTGAGAGCAATGGGAACGTATAATCCTGAAATTGTATTGACTGCCTATGATGATGGCTTGGTAATTCTAACAAGGCATGGAATAGAAGGCATTACATCGACAGGAGCAGTGAGTATTGCCGTTACGGTCGTGGGGTGGGATATAGTGATTGAGGAGAGGTTGAGTGCAGGATATTCCGATGATGCTCCCATGGATACGGCTGTGTTTAAATTGGATTTCTTGGCTCCTGAACGTTATCACATTAGATATAACTCCTCGGCTACAGGACGCTTTGTTGCCACTCCCTTCCACAATCGCCCTGGCTATACTACAACACGCCAACTCATTCAATAAAGTCAAAGCGATCGATAAGCGGTAATATAAAGGTAATTGTCAGGTTTACCTGAGAATAGGTTGAAAATACACATTTTGCTATTCCTTGTGCAAAAAGTGGCGTTGTTAAGACTCTTTTATTGGAATTACTTGCTATCTTTGTATTATATAAATTATTCAAGAGACATAATTTTGATGTCTTTTGTTGCGGTATTTGCCATAAATCTTCAGATACACTTCTTAAATTTGGGATTATGTGCATTTTGAATTTAAAAACGACTGTTTATGAATTTTACATCAGTAAACAAACTATTTGAAGCGTCATTTAGAGCAAATTGGGATCGTCCCGCTATTTCTAATTACCAAGGAGAAACTTATCATTATCGTGATATCGCTCGTAAAATTGAGAAGTTACACATTATGTTTGAAGAATGTGGACTGCAAAAGGGCGATAAAGTCGCTATATGTTCAAGAAATCAAGCTAATTGGGCTATCTCGTTTCTTGCAACAATGACCTATGGTGCAGTACCTGTGCCATTGATGCATGAATTTAAGCCTTCAAATATTCATCACTTGGTGAATCATTCTGAATCAAAAGTTTTATTTGTTGATGGCATTATTTGGGAAAGTCTATATGAGTCAGAAATGCCTGATGTTCAGGCTATCATTCAAGTAGATTGCTTTGAATTACTCTATTCTTCTAATGAACGAATTACAAATGCGCGTAATCGCTTGAACGAACTATTTGGCAAGAAATACCCCAAGATTTTTACTCCTGATTGTCTCAACTATTATGAGGATCAGGCTGAAGAATTGGCTATTATTAACTATACATCAGGGACATCGGGCTTCTCTAAAGGTGTAATGATACCTTATAGAGCTGTTGCATCTAATCTTGAATTTGGTCGAAAAGTTCTCCCTCAAGTAAATAATACATCAAGTGTCGTTTCGATGTTGCCTTGCGCACACATGTACGGACTTATGTTTGAAGTGTTGTATGAATTGTCTGTAGGATGTCATGTTCACTTCCTTTCTCGTCTTCCAAGTCCAAAGATTATCATGAAGGCATTGTCAGAAGTTAAGCCTTCAATTGTGATTGCGGTGCCTCTTATAATTGAAAAGATATATAAGAACAAGGTTAAACCGGTATTGGAAAGAGCCGGTATTAAGTATGCTCTGAAAGTGCCTGGACTTGATAAGATTATTACTGATAGAATTAAAAATGAACTTATTGCAGCATTTGGAGGCGAATTCTATGAAGTAATCATTGGTGGTGCGGCATTTAACAAGGAGGTTGAGTCATTCTTTAAGAGAATGGGTTTCCCATTTACGGTGGGTTATGGAATGACCGAGTGCGCTCCTATCATCACTTATTCTGATTGGAAAACTGAAAAACTATATTCTTGTGGAGAAATAGTGCCTAATATGGAAATGAAGATTGATTCTCCTGATCCGCAAAATATTCCCGGCGAATTGCTTGTAAGAGGTGCAAATGTATTCTTGGGATACTATAAAAATCCAGAGGCTACTGAAGAAGTCCTTGATAAAGAAGGATGGTTGCACACAGGAGACATGGGTGTTATTGATGCCGATGGCTGTTTGTTCTTGCGTGGCAGGTCAAAGTGTATGATTCTCGGACCTTCAGGTCAAAATATTTATCCTGAAGAAATCGAAGCTGTTCTTGATGCGAGAACTTATTTTGCTGAATCTCTTGTGATTGAAGATAAAGGCGGCCTCACAGCTTTGGTTTATCCCGATTTTGACCAAGGAGCAAAAGATGGCATGGATCAAGAAACATTTGTGAAATATATTGAATCAACTCTTCCTGAAATTAATAAAGAGCTTCCTAACTATGCACGCTTGGCAAAAATAGAAGTCATTTCAGAAGCGTTTGAACGAACACCTAAAAAGAGCATCAAACGCTATCTTTACCAACGAAAATAATATCAATTCTAAAAACTAAAATGGGTGTTAAGCAATTCACCCATTTTTTTACAGGAAATATTTGTTAAAAAGATGATTAAAATTTGGACTTTCCAACTTTTTTTAATTTTAGGGCATTATTTATAAAAATTATAAAATATGAAAAATATAGTAGTACTTTTGGTTGCAATATTGGTAAATAGCATTAATGTCTTTGCTGATAGTTCTTCATATGATGTGGATGGTATTTTATATAAAATTATTCCTGAAGAGGATTGCGCTGTAGAGATAATAAGAGCTAATAGTATTGAAAATATTGTTATACCTGAGGTGGTAAATATTGAAAACATTGAATATAAAGTAAAAAGAATTCATCAAGCTGCATTTTATGAGAATAAGATGAAGACAATTGTTTTGCCTGAGAGTATCGATAGTATTGAAGGTTATGTGTTCCAATATTGTAAGAATTTAGAAAGAATAACAATTCCTTCAAATGTAAAGGTTTTATCAGATGGATTATTTTCGTATTGTGATTTATTAATGGAAATAAATTTACCTGTGGGGTTGACTTATATTAAAACTTCATTTGTTGATTGTCCAAGTTTAAGAAAATTAAAGATCCCGCAAAATGTAACTATTATAGGTGCTTCTGCATTTACAAAAAGCCCTATTGAAGAATTGGTAATTGATGAAAATAACAATCATTATGCTTTTATAGACGGAGTCTTATATAATAAAGATCAATCATTATTGCATACATATTTTGATAGTGCTAATAAAGATTTTGTTGTGCCGGAAACAGTAAAAACGATTGAAAAAAGAGCATTTAGTGTAAGAGGCTTAAAAACAATAATTGTTAATGACAACGTAGAAGAAATAAAAGAAGCTGCTTTTGCACATTGCTATGATTTGGAATCAATAAAACTTTCAAATACAATAAAAAGATTAGAAAGTGGATTATTAACTTATACAGGGATTAAGACAATTGAAATTCCTGAAGGTGTAACGAGTATTGCCAATTTTGTGTTTTCTAATTGTGAACAATTAGAAAAAGTTAGCATGCCTTCGACTTTAGAAGAAATTGGAGGCTACTCATTCCGAGGATGTACAGCTTTAAAAGAAATAAATTTATATAGTGTTACTCCTCCAAATGCTATTTCTGAAATGCATTTTTCTGATGTTACATATGAGTTAGCAACATTGAATGTACCAATTGGTTCTTTGGAATTATATAAAGGGCATGGTGTGTGGGGCAAATTTGTGAATATTAATGAGATTGATTATTCGGGTATAGATACGATTAAACACAAAGAGATTAGTGTTAAATTAATTGGTAATACAATTATAGTTTCAGGAAATGAGAATATTGAGATCTATGATATATCCGGAAATGTTATATATCGAGGTGAGAATACACATGTTGAGGTTAGTGTCCCTGGTGTGTATATAGTAAGGGTAGGAGATATTATTAAGAAAGTAGTATTGTAGTAAAATAAATATAAAAATCCACCAACATATTTTTAATGTTAGTGGATTTTTGTATTAGTAAAAATAAGTTTTATTTTACTTCCCAGGTTTCGCCGGCGAGAATCATGTCGCGGAGCGAACTGAAATTTTTCTTTGCTTTAACCTCAGCAACTTGTTTTTCGATTTCTTCATTATAGGTCAATCCTTCAACATCGCGTATAACTCCTACTGCCAATGGCAATTCATGTCCGTCCATCATAGCGAGTTGTTGATGTAAGAAATTAGACTTGCAATGAGCATCGTGAACAAGCACGTCATCCATTGTGTAGCCATCTTTGCCTATTTCAACAGCTTTCAATAAAAATCCATCTTGAACAAGTCCCATGTTACCTTCCTTGCCGAAAATCATCTTTTCGCCATGACGCAAGTGAATAGTGCGTTCAGCGCGGAATTCCTTGTCGGTAATGTAGTTGTGGATACCATTATTGAAGATAACGCAGTTTTGCAAAATTTCGACTACTGATGCACCTTTGTGTTGAGCTGCAGCAACAAGAACTTCTTGAGTTGTAGCGAGTTCGACATCAATGCTACGAGCGAAGAAATTGCCACGAGCACCAAACACAAGTTCGGCAGGGATAAATGGATCTTCAGTAGTTCCGTAGGGAGATGATTTAGACACAAAGCCGCGGTCGCTTGTGGGAGAATATTGTCCTTTAGTCAACCCATAGATTTTGTTGTTTAACAGTAGCATGTTGAGGTCGATGTTGCGACGAACAGCATGGATAAAGTGGTTACCGCCGATAGCGAGACCATCGCCGTCGCCAGAGATTTGCCAAACAGTCATTTCGGGATTAGCAACCTTAAACCCTGTTGCAATGGCAGCCGCACGACCGTGAATTGTGTGGAAACCATAGGTATTCATGTAGTAGGGGAGGCGTGAGCTACAACCGATACCTGAGATAACAGCTGTCTTGTGGGGGGCAATGCCCACAGTTGCCATCGCTTTGTGGAGCGAATTTAAAATGGCATGGTCACCACAACCAGGACACCAGCGCACTGATTGATCGCTTTTGTAATTGGCTGCTGTATATTTGAGTTCTTCCATCTTATTTTTCCTCCATAATTTTAGTTACACCATCAATTATTTCCTTAACAAGGAATGGCTGACCTTGTACTTTGTTGATACGAGAGATTTTCACTTCAGGGAATTTTGCTTGTAGATAGTCGGCAAATTGTCCTGTGTTAAGTTCGGCAACCACCACACGTTTGTATTTAGCAAACACTTCAGCAGTATTGGCAGGAAGTGGATTGATATAGCGGAAATGAGCAAAAGCAACATTCTTGCCTGCCTTATTCATTTCTTCGGCAGCAGTATAAAGGTGTCCAAATGTTCCACCCCATCCAACGATTAGAGTGTCGGCATCGGGGTTGCAAAGCACTTCAAGAGCAGGGATATCTTTAGCTATGTGGTCAATCTTCTCTTTGCGAGTGTAAACCATTTTTTCGTGGTTAACAGGGTCAGTTGAAATTGCACCGGTGTTATAGTCTTTTTCCAAACCACCGAGACGATGAGCGCAACCTTCGGTCCCCGGGATTGCCCAGTAGCGCACTTTTGTTTCTTCATCACGCATGTAAGGGCGCCATGTAGCTTTTAGCTCTTCAGGAACATAGTTAGGCTTGATTTCGGGGTATTCGTCAGCTTCAGGAATACGCCATGCTGATGAGCCATTGCCAATGAATGCGTCGGTCAACAAAATCACCGGAGTCATGTGTTCAACTGCGATGCGACAAGCCTCAAATGCCATGTCAAAACAGTCAGTGGGTGAAGCAGGAGCTACAACAGCGAGTGGCGACTCTCCATTGCGGCCATATAATGCTTGGAAAAGGTCGGTTTGTTCTGTTTTTGTTGGGAGGCCTGTTGATGGTCCGCCACGTTGCACGTCGATGATTACCAATGGCAATTCGGCCATTACTGCAAGACCTATACCTTCGCTCTTGAGGGCAAGACCTGGTCCTGATGTTGAGGTAACGGCGAGGTTTCCTGCAAATGAAGCTCCGATAGCAGAGCAAACGCCTGCAATTTCATCTTCCATTTGGCATGCCTTAACGCCAAGGTCTTTGCGTTTTGCTAATTCGTGAAGGATATCAGTCGCAGGGGTAATGGGGTAGCTACCTAAGAATAGGGGACGACCGGCTTTTTCCGATGCCATGATTAACCCCCATGCTGTAGCTGTGTTACCATTTATGTCGGTATATTTACCGGGACGTGCAGTTTCGGTTTCAACACGATAGGTTGATACCGATGCGTGAATGTTGTGTCCGTAGTCAAAGCCTGCTTGTATCACTTTAGCGTTAGCTTCAAAAATAGCTGGCTTTTTAGCAAATTTGTTTTTAAGGTGTTGCAAAGCGCTTTCAAGAGGGCGGTCAAACAGCCAACACACAAGACCGAGCGCAAAGATATTGCGACATTTCAAAACCGACTTATTGTCAAGACTACTTTCAGCAAGAGCCGCTTTAGTCATCGAGGTAACAGGAACTTCAACCACTTGGGCTGTAATGCCGAGTTCTTTAAATGGTTGGTCGGTTTCAAAAAGGGCTTTTTTAAGATCCGATTCTTTAAATGAGTCAATGTCGACGATGATAACGCCACCAGGTTTCAAGAACTTAACGTTTTGTTTTAGCGCAGCGGGGTTCATCGCAATTAGGACGTCGGCTTGGTCGCCCGGAGTGTACACTCCTGTTCCCACGCTTACTTGAAAACCCGATACTCCGCTCAATGAACCTTGTGGAGCGCGAATTTCTGCCGGATAGTCGGGGAATGTTGATACTTGATTACCAACACCTGCCGACACATTTGTGAAGATGTTTCCTGCTAATTGCATCCCATCTCCGGAGTCACCCGAGAAGCGGACAACTACTTTGTCGAGAACTTTTACATTGGTTTTCTCTAACATAACTATAATAATTTTACAACTCGATTATTAATAATCGCCTTTCATGGCTTCACAAGGCAAAGTTAAGCAAATTAAAGCATAATGCACAATGCTTTTGACTAATTTTTTACGTTTGAAAATAAAACATTATATTTGTGAAAAATAAGATGACCATGAGACGCACGATAATTGTAATAATGATGTTTTATGCAATGCTAAATTGCATTGCCAATGTCTCAGTTACGCAATCGATGTATCTGCCCTCACAGAATGTTGTCGCAGAATTCATGGCGGTAGAACCCCATGGCGGACTGTTTGGAGAGAGTGCAAGTCACCAGAGCTACAAATACTCCGGCAAGGAATTGGAGAGGATGAACGGCTTGAACACCTACGACTTCCACGCCCGCCCCTACTACTACCCTGTGCTGCAATTCCACAGCCCCGACCTCCTCAGCGAAAAAACGCCTTGGCTATCCCCCTACCCCTACTGCGCCGGCAACCCCATAATGCTCATTGACCCAACAGGGGTGGATACAGTTAATGTTAGTCGAAATGGTAATATCTATGAAGTATTTAATGGTGGCAATGATGTTATAAATGTTATTGATCCCCTACCTGAAGTTATCGTATCGGCATCAAGACAATCCAATAATGAGACATCAATAGTAAATACAACTGCGACATTAGTATTATCTGCACTAACTGTAGATGATGTTACCGGATTTGGGGTTTTAAATGATCCAGCAATTCCAATAATCGTTGGATTAGTAGGAATATACAATAATTTTAATCGATAGGATAGTATTTATGTCGTAAATGTGTCGATTTCAGATAATCCTCCGTTTTATGAAGCTGAACATATAAAAAATAGGACGAAGAAAAATTGGGATAAACATACAAATCGGCGCTCAGGAGTTGATTATGGAATGAATCGTAATAACAAGCGAGGAAATAGAAACAAGAAATATATAAAGCCCGAAAATCCAAATAAGAGAAAACGTAAATATTAGCATTATGACATACGAAGAACGCAATATATATCGTAATCAATTAGCGGAATACGACAACAAAAATAATTTGCAACAGACACACAAATACTTATGTCGTATGCAAAAGAAATATCCATTGGATAGTGAGATATTAAATGATTTATCTATGGTGAAATACAATATGGGAGATGTTGTCGAAGCTCTATCATATTCTAATCAAGCCATTATGAAAACGCCCTCTGATGCTTCTATAATATTTAATTATGGATATGCTTTATTTGGGAATAGCGAGTTTAGAGAAGCAGCTATTCAATTCGGCAAAATAGCTCAAATGGAGATAAGTCAAATCGCAAATAGTAAAATCTCTGATGGAGTCCGTTGGGCTAAAATGATTTACAACGAATCATTATTGATGATTGCAATATGCTTGTTATATCAAAACAAATATGACGAATCCATTTCCTATATCGAAAAACATCTTGCACGCCGAAAACGTGGTATTGAAAGTGCGTATAAAAAAAATGAAGTAATTACAATATTAAATACAGCTCGGCAAAGAAAATACTACCCACAATATATGGGTTACCTGCAAGGTAAACGATTCCAAGAACAATATAATTCTATAATAAAAAATGGCTCTACAATAGAAATATTGGAATTCTTGAAATCATATTTGATAAAATACCCAGATGAATACTATATTTTAACTGAGCTATCATCTATTATAGAAAATTCAGATAAAGCAGAAGCTCTAAAATATTCAATAAAAGCATTTGAAATAGAACCTAATGACTATCTGGTTAAATACAATTATGCAAAAGCGTTAATCGCTAATGGAGATAATTTATTAGCATCAAAATTATTGCGACAAATTTTGAGTGCTAACATAGATGATATTGCATATGGCATACACGGCGAAGGGATGAAATATGCTAAGCACATAATAAATGATTCAAAATATCTAATAGGAATCTGTTACCTAAATCAAAAGAAATATAAAACAGCTTACAAATATCTTTCCAATCATTTAGGAAATAGACAAAAAGGTATTTATAGCGATTTTAGCCAGACTCAAGTATTGAAAAAATTAGCTGCTATCAAAAGATATTTTAATAGCACCAAATAATTTATAATTCTATATAAAGCAATAATACAATTCAACATGACTACCTATTCTCTAAAAGATATTGGCATAAATGAAAATGCATATACTAAAGAATATGCAATTAAATTAATTATGCAATTAAAGAAAAAACAAATTCCTATTTTAGGTGGAGATGTATATATTTTAGAGAATACCAAGATTTCAAGAACCATAGATAATTGGTATTGCAATAGGATAGAGCAAGAAGCTCCTTTAAATTATGTTGAAAGGAGTTATCAAATAGCTTTAAAATATATAGAATCATACCCTATACAATCTACTAAAATAGTATTATTTTCTTTGGTATATGAAAAACGGAATTAGAAAACAAATAAACCATATACAAACACATACAAATAGTAAAATACCGGTAATTGTAATAAGACCATAATTATTGTGAAGAAGAGTGAAAAGACAAAAGTAGCTAAGTATTTAGCAAATGAATTATCATTAAAACATGATGGGGTTAAAGCATATAGAATTATATCCCATAATGGGTTTAAAACTGCAATGGGTGTATTTATTGATACTATAAGCTATATGCCTGAAGGTTTTCGGTTGTATTTTTGGTGTCAATGTTTATATATCCCCTTCCCTTCTTTTGACTTAAGCATAGGAAATCTCGATGATATAAATGGGAAGTGGGAGGATATTTTACCTCCTAATTTTGCTAATAAAATAAAGCCAATATATCAGAAATATAGTAAAATTGAAACATTAAATGATCTCATTACATCATTAGAAAATAGGACAATTCCATATACAGCTAGTATTAATAATAAATATGAGCTATATGCATATACACATTTAATATTAGGCAATTATAATAAGTCATTGGCTTATTTGGATAAAATAATAGAATTAGAAGATGAAGATATTTATGATTGGGTACAAGAACAAATAGCACGAGCAAAAACAATAAAAGAGTATATACAGAAAAATGATATAGAAAAAGCATTAGAGACTTTAAAAGAGTGGCAAACATACACAATCAATAATCTTAAATTAAAATATTTGGAATAATCTCATGCGCGCAATAATGTCGGTAATATTGATGATTGTGTTGTCAGTGGCATCAGCTACTGCCGGCATCCGCCTTTATTGCGACTATACAGCCACAACAACCACGCTTGTTATCGAACAGAATGACTATTACCCCTATGGCGGACTGTTTGGCGAGAGCGCGAGCCGGCAGAGCTACAAATACTCCGGCAAGGAATTGGAGACGATGAACGGCTTGAACACCTACGACTTCCACGCCCGTCCATATTATTACCCCGTACTGCAATTCCATAGCCCGGATATTCTCGGCGAAACGTACTATCATGTTTCACCATATCTATATTGTTCCGGTAATCCGATAAACAGAATAGATCCGTCAGGAATGGCTGATTATTTTAATCAAAAAGGGAAATTTATAATGACTATTGACGATGGATTAGATGTTCGAATGATGTTGTTTCTAAATTCAACAAATATAGAGGATGCACAAAAAGCAATATCTGAGAAATTGTATACACCTGTTCCATCAGAAACAGTTATTAAAGCGATGGAACAAGTTTATGAAAAGACAGAAAAAACAGGAAATGAAGCTGGCTTTATTGTAGGAGAAAGTGGAACAGTTTCACGTATTGTTGAAGG
>JAFXGB010000177.1 GCA_017520235.1 Muribaculaceae bacterium
ACATTAGCTGCTGCTCGCATTGTAAATGGGTTGCAAGACAAACTATATCTCGGAAATCTTAATGCGTTACGCGATTGGGGTTATGCTCGGGATTATGTTGAATGTATGTGGCTCATAATGCAGCAAGAAGAGCCCGATGACTATGTTATTGCTACAGGCGAATACCACACTGTGAGAGAATTTACTACTCTTGCATTTGAACGCGCAGGAATCTCTTTACGATGGGAGGGAGAAGGTATTGAAGAAAAAGGGATAGATGAAAAAACCGGAAGGGTTCTCATTGAAGTAGATCCGAAATATTTCCGCCCGGCAGAAGTAGAGCAATTACTTGGTGATCCCACTAAAGCAAAAGAGAAACTTGGATGGAATCCTCGCAAAACATCATTCCAAGAACTTATTAATATTATGGTTGATGCCGATCTTGAACTCATCAAGAATCAAAAATAAAATAATGAACAAAAATTCAAAAATATATGTAGCAGGACACCGCGGACTTGTCGGATCAGCGATATGGAATAATTTACAAAAGCGCGGTTACACCAATCTAATTGGTCGTACACACGCAGAATTAGATCTTCTTGATGGAGTTGCTGTGCGAGAGTTTTTTGATACAGAACTGCCAGAATATGTGATTCTGGCAGCGGCTCATGTAGGTGGTATAATGGCTAATAATATATATCGTGCTGATTTTATCTACAAGAATCTCCAAATTCAGCAGAATGTTATTGGTGAAAGTTTTAGGCATAATGTAAAAAAACTTTTGTTTCTCGGTAGCACATGTATTTATCCACGAGAAGCAAATCAACCAATAAAGGAAGAAGAATTGCTTACATCTCCTCTTGAATATACCAATGAACCCTATGCAATTGCTAAAATTGCCGGTATGAAAATGTGCGAAAGTTTCAATATTCAATATGGAACGAACTATATTGCAGTAATGCCTACTAACCTATATGGTCCTCGTGATAATTTTCACTTGGAACGTAGCCATGTTTTACCGGCAATGATTCGCAAAATGCACCTTGCAAAACTTCTAATGGAAGAAAACATTGATGGCATAAAATCAGATTTCAATAAGATGCCAGTAAATGGTGTTGATGGCAATGCGTCATTAGAGGATATACATTCAACATTAGAAAAATATGGGATATTTAAAGATCGACTTGTTCTTTGGGGTACAGGTACACCACTAAGAGAATTTCTTTGGAGTGAAGATATGGCAGATGCTTCTGTTCATATACTCGAAAATGTGTCATTTACAGATTTAAAAGGAGATAGTCCCGAAATACGTAACTGCCATATTAATATTGGAACAGGAAAAGAGATTGCAATTTCCGAATTGGCACAAATTATTAAAGATGAAATAAAATATAACGGAGATATTCATTGGGATAATACAAAACCAGATGGAACAATGAGAAAACTCTGCGATGTTTCAAAATTACACTCTCTTGGATGGAAACACACTATAGAAATTGGCGAAGGTATACATAGATTATACTCTTGGTATCTTAACCAATAACGTACAGACACACCAATATAATACACACAATTAAAAGACTTATGAACACACTTATTTTTTATATTATTCTCTTTGCTATTTTGCTGATATGTGAATTACTATATTTTCACATAGCTCGTTATTACAATATTGGAGATAACGTAACGCACAGATCATCACACAAAGATTACCAACTTACAGGAGGAGGCATCATTTTTATTATCTCTGCTATTATATTTTGGATATGGTATTCAATATGGCAACAAACTCCACCCTTTCCTCATTTTGATATAATGATGAAATGTGCTTTAGGATTAGCCATTATAAGTTTTGTAGATGACATTAAAGATCTACCCCCTATTACGCGATTAATCGTACATATTATCGTTGTTGCTATTACATTCTCACACATTCTTCAACATGGATATATTGACATATATATTCTCGTTTTAGTAGGAGGTGTAGGATTAATTAATGCATATAATTTTATGGATGGAATAAATGGTATCACTGCTGGTTATTCTATAGTATCACTCGGTACTCTTTTATATTGCTACACAGAAACACCTGGTATTCCCATTGAATTCATAGTATCTCTGCTCATTGCAATTCTGATTTTTACATTCTTCAATTTCAGAAAAAAAGCTGTATGCTTTTCCGGCGATGTTGGCGCAATAGTAATGGGATTTTTAATCTTGTTTTTATCCGTTGAGTTGATACTGCTTAGAAATGATGCAACACCCATTGTATTTTTAATTGTATATGGTGTTGATTGTGTATATACAATTTTTCAGAGATTGTTTATGGGTGAAAATATATTTTTGCCACATCGCCATCATTTGTATCAAGTATTTGCCAATCAATGGGGAATATCTCACTATAAAGTAGCAATAGGATATTGCTCAACTCAACTTTTCATTAATATATTATATTTCTTTATTCCCGAAGACTATAGGTGGACATATGTAATAATAGTTATAATACTTTTAAGTATTGCATATTTTGTTGCCAAACGCTCTCCTCTAAGCAAACAAAACTGAAAGCGCTTTCACATAAATAAAATAGGTCGCATTATAATGCGACCTATTTTATTTTATAACCATATAGGTTCTTAATTCTTTACTTTCCACCGATTGAATCCGATACTGTCAAGCGAGCACGACCTTTAGCGCGACGACGAGCCAATACTTTACGACCATCAGGTGTTGACATTCTTTCACGGAAACCGTGTTTGTTTACTCTTTTTCTGTTTGAAGGTTGAAATGTTCTTTTCATTGCCGTTATTTATTTTTAATTATATTCAATTACAATTCGGAGTGCAAATTTAGCAAAAATTTTTCACTCAAACAAATATCTATTTTAATTAATTAATAATTACAATGGAATAACACCAATTCCTGGACGGTCAGGAATAGTTACCTTTCCATTTACAATCTTCATTCCATCAAAAATATCATTTGCGATAAGCAAATTACCATCAAGATCCGCCCAGTCAACCATCGGAGCGAGCTGAGATGCCGCACTAACTGCACATGAAGTTTCAGTCATACAACCAAGCATAACCTTCATCCCCATTGATTTCGCTAAAACTGCCATCTTATATGCCTCATGCATACCGGTACTTTTCATCAATTTTATATTTATACCATCATAAGCCTGAGCCGCACGCATAACATCAGGAAGCCTTTGTAAAAACTCATCAGCAATAATAGGTAGTGGACTACGTTCACGTAACCATGCTGTTTCTTCAATCATTTCTTTAGGTAGTGGTTGTTCCACAAATAAGCAATTCCTTTCACTTAACCAATAGCACATTTCTAAAGCCTGTTCTTTACTACTCCATCCTTGGTTTGCATCAACACAAATAGGTCGTTCTGTCTTAGAGCGAATAATTTCAACTAACTCCTTATCATTATCTAATCCCATCTTAACTTTTAGGACATTATAAGGAGCAGCTTCATCTACTTTTTGACGAACAACATCTGCTTTATCTATTCCTATCGTAAACGATGTATCTGGTGTATTTTCAGGGTTTAATCCCCAAATTTTATACCATGGCTGACCCATTATTTTACCTAATAAATCGTGTAATGCTATGTCGACCGAAGCTTTTGCAGCTCTATTATCAGGAGCAATTTTATCCATATATTCATGAATATCCTCTATATGGAAAGGATCACTAAATTGAGATAGATCAAGTTGAGACAAGAATTTAGTAACACTTTCAACACTTTCTCCTAAATATGGTGGCATAGATGCCTCTCCATAGCCAACAACACCATCATATTCCAAGCGCACTTGCACATCAGGAGTAGTTGTCCTACTATATTTTGCCAAATTAAAAGAATGGCGCAATTTCAATTCATAGGGTTCAAATGACAAATTTAATTTACCTGATTTAGCTACTTTGCGAGTAGGTTCACCACAAGCAGAGAAGGATATAGGAGATGCTAATGCCAACATCCCTAATCCTGTATTACGAAGAAATTTTCTACGATCCATATTATAATATTTTATTAATTACCTTTATTAAAATACCATGAATGATTTAGGACTCGAGTTATTCCATTAGTCCCTTCATTTCCATTTATTCTGACCGCATGCAAGAAAGGCGTTGTCAAATATTCTATAGAATTGGGATCAACACTATTTCTTTTTACGCGTCCTGACGAATGTACATAAGTTCCATTGTTGTCATATATTGCAACATGTGTAACTTTTCGCGTTTTTGCATTACCAAAAAATAGCAAATCCCCTGCCATGCAATCTTTCCAATCTTTTGCCTCTATACGAGTCCCTGTTAATGCCTGCTGAGAAGCATCACGCATTAATATTATACCATTAGAGAAATAACACACACGAGCCAAACCTGAACAATCTAATGATTTTGTTGACATTCCGCCCCACAAATATGGGACCCCCATCATTGAATAAGCTATATCCAGAATTTTTTTTGAATCAAACTTTTGATTAGCCCACTCTTCTATTGATCTAACATCTTTTGCATTTAGCCACCCTATTCTGCCATCAGGAAGTGTTACCTTAATCTTTTCTGAATTATTTGAAATTATTCCATTAACAATACAACCATTAACCAAATCAGTTACAATATTGCGTACAGATGTGGAATTTTCACTCTCATAGACTTTTATTTGATCAAAAGATGTAACAATTAAACGATTAGAGTTCCGCCATATATCCATTTCATCCGCATTTTTTCTAACAATCGAATTGCCAATAATATATGAAATATATCCATCGGGAGATTGTACTCTCCACCACTCACCTTCTTTTTCAAGCAATCGTAATGGAGTTCCCATTAATGCTTGAGA
>JAFXGB010000015.1 GCA_017520235.1 Muribaculaceae bacterium
AATATGTACACCTGTAAATGAAGCATCATAAGGAGTCATGCAGTAGTATTGCAATCCGGGGATTGTGTGCATGCCTTCTTCCGGCATATCTTGTTGAGTAAGTACGATTGTCAACTCTTTAGCACGGTCGTTGCGATAGTTGAAAAAGATAACAACATCCCCCTCTTTAATAGTTCCGTCAACATTTGCATTAGAGATTGGTTTGATAAATTCGTCTGTTACATCAGCGTCATATGATGCTTGCATTGCAGCAGGGAGGTCAGTAACTTTTTCGCCAATGCCATTAACAAGAAGATCATAAGCAACTTTTACGCGTTCCCAACGTTTGTCGCGGTCCATTGCATAGTAACGGCCAACGATAGATGCAATTTTGCCAGCTGATTTAGCGCAATGAGCTTCTACCTCTTCGATAAATCCTTTGCCACTACGAGGGTCGGTATCGCGACCATCCATGAAGCAATGAATAAATACATTGCTAAGGTCATAATGTTTCGCGATGTCGCAAAGAGCAAACAAGTGGTCAAGAGAAGAGTGTACACCACCATTAGAGGTCAATCCCATGAAGTGGATTGATTTGTTGTTTTCTTTGGCGTATGAGAAAGCATTTTTGATTTCAGTATTTTCAAGTATTGAGCCTGATTGACATGCTTTATTGATTTTCACAAGGTCTTGGTACAATACACGACCTACTCCAATATTTAGGTGGCCTACTTCAGAGTTGCCCATTTGTCCGTCGGGCAAACCTACATTTTCACCACTTGCTTGTAGTTGTGAATTGGGATAAGTGCTTGTTAGATAGTCCCAATAGGGAGTTGGAGTAGAGAAGATAACATCGCTTTTTGTTTTGTTACCGATGCCCCAACCATCCAATATCATAAGAAGAGCTTTCTTTGCCATAATTTTGTTTGTTTTAATTGATTATTTCCTGACTGCAAAATTACAAAAACTTTGCCACATATCATATTAATAATGTATTGACGATTATAGAAGTTGCAAATATTTTGTGGATAAAATGATTTTTTTTGTTAAGTTTGTAAAAATAATAATTTATATATATCAAGGAGATGAGAAAGATTTTATGTTTTATGATGGTGCTTGTCGCATTAATCTCAAGCGCTCAAATAGATATTGAAAACTCTAAGGTTGATATTACAGCATATTGGTCTAAAGGGGATAAATATAAATATGAAAAGGAGTTGTTTGATTATACAATTCAAGGGACTGATACAATATATAACGGGGGTGCGCTCGATGTGTTTACTCTTGAAGTTGTAGATACTATGCCTGATGGTTATATAGTGGAGTATCGCAGTCTATCGCAAGAGGTATATATGAGTGATCCAACAATGAAAAATCTCTTAGAATTAGCTTATAGTGCAATAAGAGAGTTCCCTATTAGGTATAAGACTGATATACATGGTTCTTTGCTTGATGTAGTTAATTTTGAAGAATATTCTAACGCTGTAGCTGGTGGAATCGATATCATATTTAGTGAACTTAATTTAAGACTGAAAGAAGAAAATATTGATAAGGCAAGTTGTGATTCAATGAATATTGTTATAACAACTGCTTTAGAAAGAGTTAAGAAAGATCGACTCAGTAAGCCAAATTTATTAGCTGATAATCCATTAAGATTGCCGTTTGGCTTCCATGGAAGGAGTTGGAAACTAAATCACGGCGATATTTCATATCTCAAAGCTCCATCGCCTTGGAACACAAATGAAATGGTTGATGTTGAGTGTGAGATATATATTCCAGAACTTAATCCAGAAACTTCGTGGGTAAACGCGGTTATGAATCAGTATTATAATAGAGACCAATTGAAACCATCGTATTCAGAAGCACTTAAGAATTTATTTTCTTCACTTGGGCGTCAATTAGATTTGAGTACTGTCTCTTTAGATGTTGATGTAGCTAATCATCTTTCGCTATATGTTCATACTAATACCGGTTGGGTCGATAATGTGTATTATCAATCAAGAATAGAGGCTTCTGGTCAGGTGAAAATCAAGGGTTGGACAATGAATTTAGTATTTGATGAATAAAATATAATTACCAAATATAATTTTAAAAAATCGGCTTGACTGCCGATTTTTTATTTAGAGTAAATATTTTTCAAGCAGTTAATGGATGAAATATTATAAATTGCTCCCATCATTGCCCCACCGCCAAAATTTAATTCTTTTAGATAGGGTATCTTATCTAATGTTACTCCTCCTAATGCGATTATCTTTTTGTCAATTATACCATCCTCAGAGGCCTTTCGCAACACTTCCGCGCTAAACTTTGATTTATAACCATGTTTAGAAATACTATCGAAAATAGGACTTAAAAAAAGGTAATCATAATTATTTTTATATATTTTGAGTTCTTCTATAGAATGGCAAGAACGTGTCTTAAATCCGTTATAGTTATTGGGTAGATTTGTAATATTTCTATTTATATGAATACCTTTTAGGGAGAATTCAAAATATAATTCTGGGTAATCGTGGATTATAATTTTTGCCCTTTGTGCGTCGGTTAATTCATATAGTAGTTTACGACATTCATCGATATTAGAATCGGGCTTTCGTAAGTGAACAGTGTTGATACCCCTATCTATTAAAGACTTAATAATAGGGGTATCTTCAATTGTTACTTTAGGCGTTGTTATCGCAATAATTTTCATTTAGATAATTTATCGATAATAAGGTCGGCAACTTTCTTTCCCGAGAGTAACATACCACCAAAGATTGGACCCATGCGAGGTGTCCCACTTACAGCCGAAGCTGCCATGCCGCAAACATATAGACCGGGATAAATTTCTTTAGTCCCATTAACAACTTCCTCCTCTCCTGATATAACATCTAATGAACGTTCTCCAATTACATCGCCAGTATCAGTAGCAAGTCGTATCCCGTTTTTGCGAGCAACAGTGCGACACATTTCGCTATCATGACCGGTGCCATCAATAACACATTTTGCCATAATGTTAAGGGGATCAACATGCATGCCCTCTCTTAAAACAGGGGTCCAATTTACGACAACACCACTTACTATATCGTTTTTGAAAATAACATCTTCAACAGAGTAGCAGTTAAAAATCGTGGCACCTGCATGTACCGCTTTGTATAGTAGTGCCGATGTGCTCTCAACAGAGTCCATTACATAGAGATTGTCGTTGTATTGTTCAAAATTGATATCAAACTCTTTAATGATGTGAAGAGCCTCTTCTTGTACAACAATCTGATTAAACATCATTGCTCCGCCCCACATACCCCCTCCAGGAGATAACTTCCTGTCAAACTGAGCTACTTTTAATCCGGACTTAGCAAGATAGTAGGCAGCAACTATACCAGATGGACCTCCGCCAACAATGGCAACATCTAAATCTAAATTTTTTTCTAATTTGTTGAAATAGGAACAAATAATACCTTGTGAAACATTCTTTTCGATCATAATATTATGCGTTTATTAGTGTTGAAAAATTATATTTTTTATCTGATTCATTTCTTTTATCGGATTGTCGGCATTGAGAACACTGCTACTTAACGCAATGCCATTAATTCCATCGTTTAATAATATTGGGATGTCGTTTTTGCATATCCCACCTATGGCAATAAGAGGAATGTTAATCTTTTGTCCTCTCATTTTCAGGATTATATTTTTGTATCCATCGTAGCCAAGTGTTGGCGCCAGATTCTTTTTTGTTGATGTGAAACGGAGTGGGCCACAGCCGAAATAATTTGGCGTAGCAACTTGAATGACAGACAAGATATCATTAAAAGAATTTACGGTGCTGCCAATAATAAATCTATCTCCAAGTATTTTTCGAGCTGTTGTAATTGTCATATCGTTTTTGCCAAGATGTACGCCATCTGCTTTTAATTTTTTTGCAAGAAAAACGTTATTATCAATTATAAAAGTTGCTCCATAATCTTTACACATTCTTTGTATTATTATGGCAGCTTCTTCCAATAAAGATTCCGATGCACCCTTCATGCGCAGTTGTATCCAACGGCACCCTCCTTTTAATGCAATGAGAGCCGATTCAATATGTGAATATTTGTTGTTACAATGGGTTATAAATTGTAATCTACAATTGTCAGATATCATTGAATAGCATTTTAGATGGATTGAAACTGTGGTTTACCGGACCATGACCATGACCTATTTCGATGTCGGCTCCTGATATTATTGCTTGTTCAATAAAATGTTTAGCCGATAGGGCTGCCATAGTCAAATTTTCGCCACGAGCAAGAGCAGAGGCAAATGCCGATGAAAGCGTGCATCCGGTGCCGTGAGTATTTCGTGTATTAACGCGTTTAGATGGCAGTAGTGTAAAGGTATCCTCCTCTGCATTATAGAAATAATCCACAAGAGTATCGCCATCGAGATGCCCGGCTTTTAAAAGAACAGAGATACTTTTATTGTTAGATAATTTTCGTGCAATATCCTTGAAATCTTGTTCCCCTGTAATTTTACATCCGGTGAGTATTTCTGCTTCCGGAATATTAGGTGTAATCACACGAGCTAATGGGATTAATCGCTGTTTAATATGTTCAATTGCATTTTCTTCTATTAACTGATGCCCTGAGGTTGAAACCATTACAGGATCAAGCACAACATTTGTAATGCCATATTGCTTAATCTTGTTAGCAACGAGATTTACAACTTCGGCTGAGTGAAGCATTCCTATTTTTATTGCATCTGTTCCTATATCTGAAAGAACAGCGTCAATTTGCCCCTCTAAAATATCCAAAGGAACAGGGAGTACGGCTTGTACACCAATAGTATTTTGTACGGTTACCGCTGTTATTGCTGTTGTGGCATAACAACCCATTGCGCTTATCGCTTTTATGTCGGCTTGTATGCCTGCGCCACCTCCGGAATCACTGCCGGCGATTGTCAGGACTCTATAATATTTTTGTACCATAATTTATGAAAACGTTTATATCCATTCTTTTAAAGAATTCATGTAGTCATAGGATTTGTTATCTCCATCGTAGCCATAATCCCAAAAGGCATATTCGCAAAGAGCCGCTTTTAAGTAGAATTGTCTCATTTTGTCGCGGGTATCGCTATCGATATTTTCTGCCCATTTGTCGATAATATCAAGGACCATGTTTACACCATCGGTGAATTCTTCATTGCCATATTCAAGAATCCATTCTTTATATGGATTGTTTTCCAATGTTGCAGTATTTAAAATGTGAAGACCGACACGATTGTATATCCACATGCATGGTAACATCGTTGCTAATGCGATACATCGGTTATTACTATTTATTCCTTCGTTGATGAGGCTGTTATAATTAGAGGTAACTTCTGAAACCGGAACAGTAGTACAGATATTGTATTTGCTAATGAGGAATTTATGCATAAGTTTTTCCCCCTCTATGCCACTTTTTGCAAATGTGACGAATAGCTCTTTGTTTTTAGGAGTATCCATCATCTCGGCAAGAGCAAACATTTGCTGATAATAGTTTTTAAGATAAATTTCATCTTGCGCAATATATCGAGCAAAGCGTTCTAATTCTAAAGTTCCATCAGAGAGTTTCTTAATGAACTTTTGCTCTATGATAGCTTTGTAAATACCTTCTGACTTCTCCCAAATCTCTTTACTCCATTTCCTTTGAACGTTGGACTTTACTATTGTCATTAATTCTGATGCTGCAAGAGTGGGGTTTTCGGCAGAACATATTGCACTTACGACAGCAATACCATCGCAACCGGTTAGCATCACTTCTTTAGCAGTATCTTTATTCATGCCTCCAATGGCAACAGTGGGATGTATTGATAAAGCAACGGCTTTACGAAGCCCATCTAAGCCAAAAGGCTCTGCGGTGTCGGTTTTAGTTGGAGTACCAAATACCGGAGAAATACCTATATAATCCACATCAAGGGTGTTTGCAATCTCAATATCATTGAAATTCTCTACCGAGAGACCTATGATTTTATCTTTTCCGATGAGTCTTCTGGCATCCTCATATGCCATATCGCTTTGCCCAATGTGAACACCGTCGGCATTCACGGCCATAGCAACATCTACTCTGTCATTAATAATAAGAGGGATGTTTAATGGCTTTAAAACAGACATAAGTCGGCGTGCTAATTTTACAAATTCACCGGTATCAGTATCCTTTTCTCGCAATTGTACCATTGTGACACCTCCGTCAACAGCTTTGGCTACAATCTCTTCCAATGACCGACCAAGAGATAGCGAGCGATCGGTAACCAAGTAAAGTGATAAATCAAAATATTTTTTCATTGTCTTAGTGTTTCAACAAGGGTATCTTCTGTAATATTATATAATGTATCTATAAAATTAGTTAGCAAAGAGCCAGGACCGGCTGAATTACGGGATGCTATCTCTCCAGCAATTCCCATAAGAGCCATTGCATGTACTGAAGCATCGAAATGGTTAGTGTTGACAGCTGCGAAAGCACCCACCATTGATGATGCAGTACACCCCATTGCTGTAACGCAAGGCATCATTCGAGAGCCATTACTGATTTTTTCAACTCTTTTGCCATCAGTAATATAATC
The DNA here is from genome assembly GCA_017520235.1 of Muribaculaceae bacterium. Taxonomy (GTDB): domain Bacteria; phylum Bacteroidota; class Bacteroidia; order Bacteroidales; family Muribaculaceae; genus RGIG4079. The sequence continues at coordinate 6,529 of JAFXGB010000015.1, forward strand.
AATTTCTCCGCTGATAACAACTATGGCTCCAGTGCGATTAGCAAGTTTTAGGGCTGAATCAACAGCATCTTCTGAACGACAACTGCTATCAACACCTTTACTCTTAACATCAGCATTAAGCAGAGCCATTATTTCAGACGCATTTCCGCGTATAATGTTGGGATGACATTCCTCAATAATTCGCCAAGCGGTCTTTGTGCGATAAACAGTTGCGCCAACACCTACGGGGTCCATAATAACGACTCCTTCGGAGTCATGTTTGGCCTTCCCGGCTATAATCATTGACTCTATCCATTCAGCATCCAATGTGCCAATGTTTATCACTAATGCTCCAGCCATTAGAGCCATTTCTGCAACCTCTTCGGTGGCATGAGACATTACCGGGGAAGCTCCGATTGCTAATAATGCATTTGCACTGAAATTCATTGCTACATAATTAGTAATGTTATGTACCAATGGTGATTTCTCTTTTACTGCGCGAAAATTCGCTTTAAAATTTTCGTTGTTAATCATAATCGGGTTATTTATAGGCGGTTATTGCGACATAAGATCCTTTGTCAAATCCTTTGCAAGGCTCCTCTGCTTTTTCGTGAGAATAACAGGGTGATGCAATGAGTGTTTGGGCGAAAGATAAATTGTTAAAGCCGGCTTGTTTAATAAGTTCTATCTTTTCAGCTGTTGTGCGCCAGTTTGCTTGCTTTACTAATTCTATAGGGTAGGGCATTAAGGGAGTACATCCCTCAAGTAAAGGATGGTCCCATGTGCCTAATGACAAGGCAAGGTTATATATAAGTCCGTAGGCACTTTCTTTAGGTACATCAATTACAACAACTTTGCCTCCATGCCGTAGAGCTGTATAGGCTTTGCTTAGTGCAACACCAAGATTTTGCATATAACAAGGGCAACCATTAAAAAGTATTGTATCGTAGTTCTCTATGCCATAGTCGGCTTCTTCTCCTGTTGCAATAATAACATCTATACCACGTTTGCGTGCAATTTCTGCCATAGATATTGACGGCTCAATCCCTTTATTTACAAAAATGCCATATTTATCAGCTAAAATTTTTTCAAATAAGCCACTACCGCAGCCAATAGATAAAACCTCTCCTGAATCTTTTAAGCAAGAAGCAACAAGTTTGACTTCGCTTTCAAGAACATTATTATTCTTTATAAACCAAGAATCATACTCATTTGCGTAAGAATCAAAACTTTTATATCCCATAGTTCTAAAAAAATAAAAGCCGTACTCCTAAAAAGGAATACGGCATATGTATATATATTAATATCAATATCAACAAAAAACACTACCGTTTCCCTGCGCTGTTATTATACATATCAGGTTCATAGGGTATAATCTCAGCCAAGCCAAAGGCTTAGCACCCCTAACGACATTGCAAATGTATAAAAAATTTTTGAATAGAAATAAATCAGACTTAAATTTTTGTTACGTTGCCATTGTTGATTGAAATCAGTTGCTCGTCCATGAGTTCACGTACTATGTCTATTATTGTGCCTTCAGATGTAGATGTTTCGTTGGCAATATATTTGATGGTGTGTCCGCCGGGCTGTGATGCCAGATAAATGACGGAATCACGTAATACTTGCTTTTTGTTGTCGAGTGTTTTTGTTTGTTTGCGGGAACGGCACACATCACATTTACCACAGTCGGCAGTGGGTTTCTCGCCAAAGTATCGTAACATCACATTAACCCTACATTCATCGGTAGAGAAAGCAAATGCTTTCATCGCCTCTATGCGACGAGTTAGACGCTGGCGTTGGTCTTCGTAAACGGCACGAGGCATTGTGATGTGTTTAGGCAATTCTCGTGATGTTGTGTATAAAATATATGGGGTTGTTTTTTTAGGGACATAATGAATTACGTGCATCCTTGAGAGGCATAGTAAAGACTCATAAATAACTTGTTCCGATACATTGAGACGTGAGGCCAGAAGCGTTTCATTTATGTATACATAATCGGCAAATAGACCGGTGTATGTGCGCAAAATCAGTTGAAAAACCCTGTCGGTATTATTGTTAAGTTGTAACGAGTATAATTCCTCTTTTGATGCTAAAATCATGATGCGAGAGCGAGTGGATATCTCTTCGGTAAAGTCAATGTAGCCTGCCTGTGAAAGAAGATTTAATGCATTGTGAGTGGGAATGGGGGGGAGTTCAAATTGCTTGCAAAACAGATTGAAATTAAACTCAAACACTTCGTTATATCCTTCTCCGACTGCAACATCAAGGAAATTACCTGCAAGTTCATAGGTGCGATTGATGAATGCCTTTTCGGGAAAATTTTCAGAGATGCGTCGAGTGAGAGTGCTTTTGTCATATTTTGATGCCAATAGCACTGCAAATGCCGGCTCTCCATCGCGACCTGCACGTCCAGCTTCTTGATAGTATTCTTCTAACGATGAAGGTAGGTCATGATGAATGACAACTCTCACATTTGGCTTGTCGATACCCATCCCAAAAGCATTGGTTGCTACCATTACGCGACACTCGTCAGCTTTCCATCGATTTTGTTTCTCGTTTTTATCTTCAGGGGCAAGTCCTGCATGATAAAAATCGGCATTGATGCCTGATTTTACAAGAAAATCGGCAATCTCACGGGTGCGCCGCCGTGAACGCACATAGATTATTGCGCTACCGGTAGTTGATTGCAATACCTTTAGCATCATAGCTTCTTTATGGTCGCCATATCTCACAATGTATGATAGGTTGTCTCGAGAGAAACTGCGAGAGAAAAGATTGTGCCGTTTGAAATCAAGCCTGTTCATGATATCCTCAACAACTTCAGGAGTTGCCGACGCTGTGAGGGCGAGGATGGGGGCTTGAGGGAAAAGTTCTCTGACTTTGTGTATCTTTAAATAAGATGGGCGAAAGTCATACCCCCATTGAGAGATACAATGCGCTTCATCAACAACGATGAGTGATACATCCATTAGTCGCAGTTCGTCAATGAATGCTTTGGATTGTAGTTTTTCGGGGGAAATATAAAGCAGTTTGACTTTACCTAATCGGCACTTGTCAATAGCTAATTGGTGCTCTCGGCGTGTTAATCCCGAATGGGTATATATAGCATTTATTCCTATTTCTCTAAGGTTATCAACTTGGTCTTTCATTAATGAAATTAGTGGAGTAATGACGATTGTCAGGCCATCTAATACCATTGTAGGGACTTGAAATGTGATAGATTTACCTCCTCCTGTGGGCAACAGCCCTAAAGTATCACGCCCCTCAAGGATAGACATTATGATGTCTTCCTGTAGGGGGCGGAAACTATTGTATCCCCAGTATTCTGATAAGATTTCATTGATGCGTTGTTTCATCTACACATCTTAAATAATGGGGTGAATATGTTTATTCGGCAATGCGAATTTCTTTAACGAGCAATTGGGTTGAACTTATTGCATTTTGGTGCTTGTTCTCTTCAATGGTGAAGCAAATGTCGAATGGCTTTTTGTTGTGTATGTGCTCAAAATGTTCAGCCATGTTAAAAGCAATGCCATTCATCACTTTGCCAGAAGAATCATCAATGAGCTCAAGCTTAATGTGCTCAAGTTGACGACCAACAAGTTTGCTTGTCCCAAAATCAACTACGCCTTTAGTGCAGAATACAGGTTTGTTGTTACCTGGGCCGAATGGATTAAAACGTTTTAATAACGCGATAAAATCAGGCGTTATTTCTGCAAATGACAGGTATGCGTCGATATCGATTTGGGGAGTTAGCTGATAAGGTTGAATGTTGGCAGCCACATATTCTTCAAATCGACGAGTGAATTCTGGAATGTTCTCCTCTTTTAGAGATAATCCCACAGCATAGGGATGTCCACCAAAGTTTTCAAGCAAATCACGAGCTGACTCCACCGCTTTGTAGATGTCAAAGCCTTGAACGGAACGAGATGAACCAGTGGCAAGACCATTAGCAAGAGTCAATACGATTGAGGGTTTGTAGTAAAGTTCGGTCAATCGAGATGCTACGATTCCAATGATGCCTTTGTGCCAATCTTTGTTATAGATGACAATTGACTTTTTGTCGGAATTCATCTCACCTCGAGCTTCAAGGATAGCATTTGCTTCCTCGGTGATGCGTTTGTCAAGTTCTTTACGGTCCTTGTTGTATTGGTCAATGTTTTTGCCCTTTTCGTAAGCATCGGTGATGTCACGAGCAACAAGCAATTCAACAGCTTCGCGTCCGCTCTGCATGCGACCTGAAGCATTGATGCGAGGACCAATCTTGAAGATGACATCGCTAATGGTAATTTCCTTGTTAGTAAGTTGACAAATCTTGATGATTGCACGAAGTCCCATGTTAGGGTTTGTGTTAAGACGACGCAATCCATGATAAGTCATGATGCGATTTTCATCAATCATCGGAACAATGTCGGCAGCAATACTCACTGCCACAAGATCAAGCATTGCTTCAAGATCGTTATAGGCAATGTCATTGCTCATGGCAAATGCTTGCATGAATTTGTAGCCTACTCCACAACCTGACAAGTGAGGACAAGGATATGTGCTACCCTCAAGTTTAGGATTAAGAATCGCTGCTGCCGGAGGTAATTCATCGTCAGGAACATGGTGGTCGCAAATGATGAAATCGATGCCTTTTTCTTTGGCATACTTGATTTCTTCAATGGCTTTGATGCCACAATCAAGAATTATAACGAGTTTCACGCCGTTTTCAACAGCCTCGTCAATACTACGTTTTGATATCCCATAACCTTCGTCATAACGAGTAGGGATATAGTAATCAATGTTGGAGTAAAAATTTTGGAGGTATTTGTAAACCAATGCTACAGCAGTAGTGCCATCAACATCATAGTCGCCATAAACCAAAATTTTCTCCTTTAACCCCATGGCTTGATTAAGCCTATTTACAGCTTTATCCATATCGGGCATAAGGAACGGATCGTGCATATCTTTTAAAGAGGGATGGAAGAATTTCTCTGCTTCCTCTTCAGAAGTAATGCCACGCTGAACCAATAGCTCGCTAATCGGAGAACAGTTGGCAAATTTTTTCGCCAATTCGGTCTCTAATTGTTGTTCTTCTGTAGTTAGGGGTAAGTAATTCCATTTACTTATCATTTATGTTGTTTTTTATTTTTATCGAGTATCAAATCTTTGCCGTAGCAAAGATAATAAGGCACATTGTGTAATAAAATGCCTTGTATAATAGGCTTACGGGTTTTTAGAGGAGAGCCGTATGAGCCTATGCCTTAATACACTAAGAACACAATTTCATCGGTATTAGTTAGTTTGCAGAGTAAATGAAATAACTCATTTAACCTATTTGTGTTTTAATTCAGGCTATATTAATATGCAAAAATAGCCATAAAATTTTAATTTATGGCTATAGTTGGGAATATTTATAAATAAAAAATTTTTAATTTTTTTCTTGAGTGATGTGAACATCCATGTGAGGGTAGGGGAATGATAATCCATGTTGAGGAAGTTCTTTATAAACTCGCTCGTTAAAGCTATGATATACACCCCAATAGTCGCCACTTTCCACCCAAGCTCTGACAACAAGGTCAACGCTACTAATATTTAAAGTGTTAAGCAATGCTACTGGTGTCTTGCCTTCGATTTGTAATACTCGAGAATCTTCATTTAAGAAACGTAATAATACTTCTTTGGCTTTATCAACATCGTCGCCATAAGAAATGCTTACTGTCCAATCAACACGGCGTTGACCTTCGCGAGATGCATTGTTTATACTGCCGGTTGATAATCCGCCATTGGGAATTAGTATTTGTTTATTGTCGGCAGTATTGATGACAGTGTGGAAGATTTGAATTTCTTTTACAGTGCCTGAGTAGCCTTGAGCTTCAATGAAATCACCTACTTTATAAGGCTTCAAGAGTAAGATTAGTACGCCTCCGGCAAAGTTTTGCAATGTGCCACTTAGTGCCATGCCAACAGCGACGCCGGCAGATGCAAATAGTGCAAGGAATGAACTTGTCTCAATGCCAAGAATTCCAATTACGATTATTATCAAAACAAACATCATTACAATCTTTGTAAGACTGAGAATGAATGTTGAGAGTGATTTCTCGGCTTGCTTCTTTTTCAGTATTTTTTCTACGACTTTATGAATGCGGTAAATAATGAGTTTCCCAACGTAAAATACTATTGCGGCAATAATGATGCTGATTGCTAAATCTACCGCTCCTTGTATGAACTTTTGTAGAAATTCATCGACTGATGCAGCTGAAATATTTTTTAATGCTGAAGCTGTTGTCGCGACTGTTGTTGTGTCGGCAACTTCGACTGTAGATTGTAGAAAAATAGGACACATGTTTTTTTTAGTGTATATTATTGAAATTGATATTTAACGACATCTTGCCACCAAAGGTGATTATTATAGCCTCTCTTTGTGGCATCGGATTTTTGTTTTAAAATGTGGCACCCAAGTCCACAATGGTAGTCCATTTTTATCTCGCCCCAGATGTATGGTGTCGCATTTTTATATATTACAACTTTATTGAGGATATTTTTAAGATTTTTAGTTGTATCTTCATTAGGGGATAATGCTGAAAGATATTGCTCAAAATCAAAAGAATAGCAGTTTGTACCATAGACAAATTGTTGTGGGGAGAAACTGCTTGGGAGAGTTGTTTTTGCACTGAATATTTCTCGTGAAATTGAAGCCAACTCCTCAAGGTGGGTGGTCTCAATGAGAGATATTGAGCATGTTCTGTTGGCTCCTGTTAAACTATTGTAGGAGTTGAACGTGTTTTGGCAAGCTTGAATAAGTTGAGGTGTTCCCATAAAAAACAATGGGATATTTTGATCGTAGGGCATTCCATTAGCCGGTAATTCAGTAGCAGAAGCAACGATATATTTAGTAGCATCTTTTAGCTCATATATAACCTCAATGCTTGCCATGTGGCAACTATCGAAATATATGAAACTGAAATTATGTTTATTTAAAACTTTAGCTAAAGATGTTATTTTCATGTGTGAAGTTCCATTTGTTGTTATCTCTTCTCCAAAAGCAAGTGGCTTGATATTGTTTTGTTCAGAAGAAATTGAGCGAGCTGTAGTGTATTCAACCCATGCACTTGAATGACTCCAAAGGATTAACCCATAGTCAGGAGCCGGAGCAAGTTTGTAAGTGTCAGATATAACTTGTTCAAGTTGGGCAGGGTCGGTTGAAAGAGTTGAACTATTGTAGGTTTTGAGATCTACAATGCCATTTGGAGTAACTTCCTTTAGGGATGGGGCGCCCTCTTTAGCAGGTGGGACATGATATACGATTAATCGGCCATTGTTGATATCTTTGCTTGCAACTGCTGTTAGCATCTCCTCGAGGTCTTTGTCATCGTATTGCCTATTTGGATCTGTTGAATTTCCTAATGAGTTATTTGCAATCATGTATACCAATATGGTGCGATTGGTTTTAGTCGCATTTTGTTTAGGCTCATCATTTGAGCAAGAAACAAAACCTATACATGCTATAAGTAAGGATATAAATATGTCAAATTTCATAATTTATAAACGTTCAAAGCTATTAATAAAAAGCCTGCAAATCACAGACTTGCAGGCTTTTGCGGAAAGGACGAGATTCGAACTCGTGGTAGGATTACTCCTACGACAGTTTAGCAAACTGTTGGTTTCAGCCACTCACCCACCTTTCCAAAGGGAATGTTGTCTCAAACATTAGTGGTGCAAAGGTAGGTAAAATAATTGAATTGGCAAATGTTTTTGAGATAATATTTTTGTGGATTAAACTAATTGAGTGTTAATAAGAGAGTTAAACTTATATTTTTTTTAATCGTAAATTCTATATATATTTGTAATTATGAAAAAGAAAGGAATAAAAAAAACGATTGGATGTGTTGCCGGTGTTATTATCCTATTAGTAATCGCTGTTGCAGCAGGTGGATATTTTTATATATCAAAACAATATAAAGGTAACGATGCTTGGCTGTATGTCCCCCAAAATGTGACAACTGAAGCGTTGCGAGATTCTTTATCGGTAAATTTAGGAGAGACAGGAGAACGAGTTCATCTAATGTGGACAGCATTAGATGGAAAAATTGCGGTGGCGCATGGTGCATATTTAATTAAATCGGGAGAAAAAGAGTTAGATATTGCTCGCCGCATAGCTCGTGGACAGCAAACACCTATAAAAGTAACGATTAACAATGTGCGCACAATGGAGCAACTGGCTGAACGTATTGCTTCAAAGATGGAGTGGGATAGTGCTGATTTTTTATTGGCGTGTGATATTGTTTTGCCTGAATATGGTTTCAAAAAAGAAACTTTTCCAGCTGCATTCTTTCCTGATACTTATGAATTTTATTGGTCAAATGAACCGGAACGAGTTGTTAAACGTTTATTAGAATATAGAAACAATTATTGGACAGAGGAGCGCCGTGAAAAAGCAAAGTTGATGGGTTTGACTCCTGTAGAGGTTTCGACCGTGGCTTCAATCGTTGAAGAGGAGACAAACAAGCGAGATGAACGTCCAATTGTTGCAAGGTTGTATTTAAATCGACTAAATAAGGGTATGATGTTGCAGGCTGATCCGACAGTAAAATATGCAGTAGGCGATTTTTCATTGCGTCGCATCACTCGTCAGCACCTGGCGATTACTTCGCCTTATAATACCTATAAAAATGTGGGTTTGCCACCCGGTCCTATTCGCATTGTGGAAAAGGCAACGCTTGATGCAGTGTTGAATGCTCCTAAGCATAATTACTTGTATATGTGTGCAAAAGAGGATTTTTCGGGACGCCATAATTTTGCGACTGATTTAACTACTCATCAACGTAATGCTGCTAAATATCATGCCGAACTCAATCGAAGAAAGATATATAAATAGCCCTAAATTGTTATAGCTATGAAAAAGGAAAAAGATTCAGACTTGGTAGTATTAAAGGAATACTATTCTGATGCAGAAGCTTATATTGACAAGGGTGTATTGGAAACAAATGGTATCCCATGTGCAATAAATAATGAGATAATGTCATCGGTTTATCCAATAACAGTAACTTCATTAGGCTCTATTCGTTTGCTCGTATTCTATCGTGACTTGGACGCTGCAAAATTATTACTCAACCTTTGATTTTAAGATGTACTCGTTGTAGTATGATAGGACCAATGTTGTGAGTGGTAACGCAATTATTAGCCCCATAAAGCCGAGAAGTGTACCCCATACAGACAACGATAGGAGTATAATTGCCGGGTTTAGTCCCATGCTTTTACCCATAATTTTAGGGACAAGGAATAGATCTTGTATAACTTGAACTATGGCATAAACAGCCATACAAGCTCCGAATATGTACCAAAAACTGCCTCCGGTCTCTGTTGCATATATCAGACAAAGGATGGTGGTTGGTACGATTGATATGAGTTGTAAGTATGGCACCATATTAAGCAGTCCAATAAACATGCCGAGTACAATTGCAAGAGGTAGGTCGATGATGACAAAACCTATGCTGAATAACACTCCCACTAAAAAAGCAACTAACGCTTGTCCTCTGAAATAGTGGTTCATGCTTGTCTTGATGTCGTTCCCTATTTTGAATGTTATTTTGCGGTATTTGGGAGGAACAAGATGTTTAAATCCCACCATGAGTTTGTCATAATCAAGCATTATAAACACTAAATATAGAACAACTATAAACCACCCCACAATACCTATTATCACATCAACACCACTGCTGAGGAACGAAAATGTGCTTTCTATGACATTCATCCAATCTTGACGAGTGAGTAATGATGCAATATATCCAAAATCAATGTTGCGGCGAAGGAAATCATGTACACTATCGGGCAATATTGCGATATTGTCAGATTGGGCATAATGTTTTAATAATACAGCCACATGGCTACATTCCTTGAAAATTAACGGAATTATGAAATATCCTATCAGCCCTAATATTACTATTGCTTCAAATAAAGTGATAAAAATTGCTAATGCTCTCCCTTTGAGATGAAATAATCGGCGGTTGAATTGTACAAATGGCTCAAAAATATATGCAATGAGACACGCTACACAGAATGGTAATAATACATCTTTAAGGATATTGAGTATCCAAAACAAACCGAGTATAACAGCAATGCTTATGATAATGCGCACCACGCGGTCAAATGTATAGGGTTGAGATGATGTCATGTTCTTATATTAAATTGATTACGATACGAATTTAGTGAAAAATTTTTATCAAATATATGTTTTGCGTAACTTTGTGCTGATATTGAAATAATAATTAACCAATCATATTACAATGACAGAAAAACTTAAAGATGCCTTGAATGACAAGGCTTGGGCTCGCTGGACTGCATTGTTGCTTCTTGCAATGGCAATGTTTTTCAGCTACATTTTTATGGATATCCTTTCTCCAATAAAGGATTTGATGCAGTCTACACGAGGATGGGATTCAACTGCGTTTGGTACAATGCAAGGCTCTGAAACATTCTTGAATGTATTTGTCTTCTTCCTCATTTTTGCTGGGATTATTCTCGATAAAATGGGGGTGCGCTTTACCGCTTTACTCTCAGGAGTGGTAATGTTGATAGGTGCAGTAATAAATTGGTATGCAGTAACGGATATGTTTATTGGTAGCGGATTGGAAATGTGGTTTACCAATAATCTTAACTATATTCCTGGATTTGATGAATTGGGAATATCTCCGTTCTATGAAGGAATGCCTGCTTCAGCCAAGTTTGCAGCTGTTGGGTTTATGATATTTGGCTGCGGAGTTGAAATGGCTGGTATTACAGTAAGTCGAGGTATCGTAAAATGGTTTAAAGGTCGCGAAATGGCTTTGGCAATGGGCTCTGAAATGGCTCTTGCACGTTTGGGTGTAGCAACATGTATGATATTCTCTCCATTCTTTGCAAAATTAGGTGGAGATATTGATGTTTCTCGCTCTGTTGCATTCGGGGTGGTATTATTGATGATTGCTCTCATCATGTTTATCGTTTATTTCTTTATGGATAAAAAACTTGATGCGCAAACAGGGGAAGCTGAAGAAAAAGATGATCCATTTAAGTTGAGCGATCTTGGTAAAATCCTTAAAAGTAGTGGATTCTGGTTGGTTGCATTGCTTTGCGTGTTGTATTATTCAGCAATATTCCCATTCCAAAAATATGCAGTGAACATGTTACAATGTAACTTGACATTTACAGAGGTTTCTCCTGAATCATTCTGGGCTACAAATACGGTTACGATTATTCAATATATAATAATGTTGGTCGTTGCGGCAAGTGCATTTGCAAGTAATTTCTCTAAGAACAAAGGCATGAAAGCCGGACTGTTAGTGCTGTCGGTAGTGTCTTTGGCGGTGTTCTGCTATATGGGATATATGCGTCAAAGTGCTGAAACGGTATTTGCGGTATTCCCATTGTTGGCTGTAGGGATAACACCAATTCTTGGTAACTATGTTGACCATAAGGGTAAGGCTGCGTCAATGTTGATTTTAGGCTCAATATTGCTGATTGTTTGCCACTTGACATTTGCATTTGTGTTGCCAATGTTTAAAGGAAGTCCTGTTGGTGGGGTTGTTATTGCTTATGTTACTATCTTGGTGCTTGGCTCAAGTTTCTCTCTCGTTCCGGCATCATTGTGGCCAAGCGTTCCTAAATTGGTAGATTCTAAAATCATAGGTAGTGCTTATGCTTTGATATTCTGGATACAAAACATCGGATTGTGGTTGTTCCCATTGTTGATTGGCAAGGTGCTTGACAAGACAAATACCGAATTGGTTACAGAGGTGGCCAACGGAACAATTTCGCCTGCACAAGCAGCCACACAGTATGATTACACAGCTCCTCTTGTGATGCTAGCATCGCTTGGTGTTGCAGCATTAATAATTGGATTTATTTTGAAGGCTGTAGATAAGAAGAAAGGTCTTGGTCTTGAAGAACCAAATATTAAGTAATTAAGGCCTATAAAATAGAAAAATAAGTCGCTTTTTAAGGCGACTTATTTTGTTTAAAATGGTTTGCGATATTTATCGGAATCTGAATCGTCTAAGATGCTTAAATAGGAATTGTACCGAGATTGTGATATGCGAGAATCATTAAGTGCGTCAAGAACGGCACAGCCTGGTTCGTGGGTGTGAGTACAATCTCCATATCGACAATCGTGTGAGATCTCGAATATTTCAGGGAAGAAGTGGGCAACTTCATGTTTGTCAAAATCAATAGTTCCAAATCCTTTCACTCCCGGAGTGTCAATTATGTAGCCTGAATTGTCTTGAAGAGGGAACATTTCAGAGAATGTTGTTGTGTGCATTCCGGTGTCGTGGGTTACTGAAATTTCGGCAGTGCGTAATTCGAGCCCTGGAATAAGCGAGTTGATGATAGATGATTTCCCTACACCGGAATTGCCGGAGAATAGTGAAATTTTACCATGCAACATCTCTTTAAGAGTATCTATTCCCTTCCCGGTCAATGCTGAGACTTCTAAAACTTTATATCCGATTGAGCTATATAAATAAGAGACGGCATCAAGTAATTTTTTATCCTCTTCATCGGTGAGAATGTCAACTTTATTAATGACAATTACAGCAGGCACTCGGTAGGCTTCAGCTGTCGCAAGAAAACGGTCTATAAATGTGGTTGATGTAACAGGATGGGCAAGAGTTACAATAAGAAAGGCAATATCAACATTGGCTGCAATGATGTGAGATTCTTTGGATAGATTGCTCGCACGACGTATTATGTAATTCTTCCTCTGCTCAATTGTTTTGATGAAAGCTGTGCCATCGGGAGCCTCGTCTGACAACGTAACGTGGTCCCCTACAGCAACCGGATTGGTTGTGCGTATCCCTTTAAGACGGAAATTTCCTTTGATTTTGCAATTTATCTCATTCCCATCGTCGGTCTTAACAGCATACCAACTTCCTGTATTTTTTATTACAATCCCTGATTTCATATAGTATATATTTTACAAATATACTAATAATTACACTTTTATGGGACTATATATTTGAATATTTATAGAAAAAATCGTAAATTTGCACCCGAATTTAGATATTTGAATTATTTTATAAACAAAAACGCAACTACACTATGAATGTAGAAACAATTGGTACATGGGCAGGTCTAGTATGGAATGCTCTAAATGAAACAGAAGTTTTAGGTAACAAAGAAATCAAGAAAGTAACAAAACTTAAAGACAAAGAACTTTATGCTGCTATCGGTTGGTTGGCTCGTGAGGGTAAACTTAACATCGCAGAGAGCGAAGATGGTAAAGAATTAGTTCTTTCACTCGTTAAGTAATTATAAACTCTATGCAAAACAGCGGGCGGAATATTCCGCCCGCTGTTTTTTATTTTCCTAATTTGTAAAATAGTTTTGCCCTATTGGGATCTGCACCGAGTTTGAGTGCCTGTTTTAAGTCGGTCTCAGCATCTTCAGCACGATAACGCAATTTGTTAAGATAAGCCCTATATAAGTAGAATTCAGCATCATTAGGATTGATTCTTAACCCTTCAGCGATATCGGCAGCGGCTTCATTAAGTTGCTCAGTTAGCAAGTAGCAAGCTGCTCTTCCACTGTAATACTCAATGTCAGGATTGTTGTTAATCAACTTAGTGTATTGGATAATTGCATCAAATGGTCGATTTGTGGCAGTATATAATGCAGCTAAACCAATGGCTGTATTTTCGCTGTCGGGGGCAAGTCTTTGTAATATAGCAAAATCTTTTTTTGCAGTGATAGTATCGCCACTATATACAGCCATTATGCCATGCATGAAACGAGGCTCAATTGCGGTAGAATCAATGTTAAGTATAAGCGAGTAATCGTTATAGGCTTCAGAGGTGTGTCCCATTGCTTGAAGTACTTTAGCACGATTATTCAAAACGATTACCGATGTTGGGGCAATGCGGTGGGCATCATTCAAAATAGCAAGAGCAAGAGAATCCTCTCCGGCGTTTAATCTCACGAGTCCGAGATTAGACATTAATAATACATTTGTGGGATTTCCCGGCTCAAGCCGCATCGCACTCTCAAGGTGTGCCGCTGCATCATACCATCGTTCTTCTTCTATGGCTTTATCGGCTTCTCCTACATAATTAAGATACTCAGAATGGTCTTGCACTTGTGCTATAATAGTAAAGGCACATAGTGCAAATATAGTAGAAAAAATATATTTAGTCATTGTCAAATAGTTTTTAGATTAACGTATTGCTATGCTAAATATTTTCTATGATTGAATGTCGAAGCCTTGTTGGCGTAGCGCATCGAGCATTTTGTAATCCATGGCTATTTTATAATAGTCAATGATGTGTGCTGCCCAATCATTGTCTGTTTTTGTGCCTGAACGAGTATTGTTGTATTCCGATATAGTTTTGTCATATTTTAATAATAAATCTGCAATACTATCGTTTTGGTAGCCATTTTGATGAATGATGAGTTCTGTGGACTGTTTGGGTTTAAGGTCGGGCTGTTCGCGAGGAACACCTATTGCTAGCCCACACACGAGGAACACTCCTTGTGGGAGTTGGAGCAACTGTGCAATTTCTTTAGGAGCGGCAGTGCGAGTATAGCCTATGCAGCAAGTCCCCAATCCGCAAGCTTCAGCAGCGGTGAGTGCACTCATCATGGATAGTGCAGCATCTACTATCCCCACAATAACTCCATCACCGGTTTTTTCAAATGGTGGCATTTCTATCTTTTTTGCATTGGCGATTGTGCGTATTTTGTTATAGTCGGCACAAAAGACGAGGAAGTGATTACAGGTCTTTATTTGCTTTTGCCCAGTGAGTTCATATAGTTTCTCTTTTAATTGCTGGTCGGTAACATCAATTACCGAAAACTGTTGCCCATTATAACTTGTTGGGGTGTTGCGAATGGCTTGATAGATGAAATCCATATCTTCAGCCGAAATGCTTTCTCGTTCATATCGGCGTATGCTTCTTCGTTGTAGTAAAGTGTCTTTTACGCTTTTCATATAAAGAAATTTAATACTAATATTATATAACGTATTATTGGGTGATAATGTTCTATCGTTAAGTTTTTTTGAGATTTTTTTGTGTATAAGACAAAAAAAATAGGCTGTATATGACAGCCTATTTTTAGATTTATCAGTATAGGATATTAATTACTTGAAAGAAATCTTAGCAGTGTAAGTATATCCGTTTACGTCTGTTGCTTTTACGATGTAAATACCAGAAGCAAGAGAGCTGATGTTTACATTTGCATTAGTTTCTTTAGCTACAAGGATACCTGAGATTGAGTAAATTTCAACATCTGCAACTTCGATGCCGTTGATGTGTAGGTCTTGACCTGCTACAGCAATAGTCATATCGTTCTTAGCATCAACAATATCTTCAACGCCAACTGTTGCACTCACTTTGAATGTATATTGTGCGGCATATTGACCGGGAACATATTGATACAACTTAGCTTCGTAATCACTAACAACTTCGGCTGTGATGATGTTTGGATTAGGCTTGAATGCTGCTGTTGTGTTAACTTCTGCATGAGATGCTGCAATAGTGTTTTTCTCAATATCAACAACTTGGAAACCATCACAATAGCTTGTTCCGATAGGCTCAACTGCAAACAATTTGCCTGCTAAGTTAAATAATGTACCACCTTGAGTTGTAGTTGTGCTGTTATCAGGAAATGCTTCAAATGCATCATTCATGTTGTGGTAGAAATGTTTATTGGCACGAAGTTTAACTGCGATAAGATCGCTGTTGATGTCAGATGTCAATGGTGTAGCAAATGTTGCTGCATCGGCAGTGATAACTGATGATACATCAATTACAGAAGCTGATGCTTGAACTCCATTTTTGATAATAATCTTCGCAACTGCTGTTGCACCAGATGGAATGAGATAGATTGCTCCACCTTCATTGCTCATGACGTCGCCGATAGCTTTACCCATGTACATCATTGAAGCGGCAGTCACTCCGGTTGGAAGTGTGATAGCTAAGTCTTGGTAAGTTGTGCTACCTGCAGGTAAAATTTTAAGAGCAGTTGGAGCAGCTGACCATACCGTTGTACTTAGAATGATGTTGTTAGCATCGTCATTTGTGATTGCTGTTCCGGCTGTAGATGTACCTGCGTCAGTCAATCCGGTTTTAGTCCAGTAGTAAAGTTTTGTATTATCATAATCATTGAAATAAATCTTGCCGTCAAAACCTGTAGCCCAGCAACGACCTGCAGATGCAACTGTAATGTGATTTTCTGTTTGAGCCCAGTCTTGAGTCATTTCATAACCATTGATTACAACATTGTTTTTCCCTGTACCACTGATAGGAATAGTTACAGTAGGAGCATTTTTAGAAGACAATGTCAATGTTGCAGAGTGGTTAGTTGCTTCTGAAGGAGTATATGTGATGGTTACATTGGCATTTGCACTTGCTTTTGCGATTGTAGTTTGTGATAGTTCAAACAAGTTGGCATCAGCACCTGACAACGCAAGAGTGATATCACCTTCCAATGCATTACCTGTTACAGTGATTGTTTTGCTTGCGCTTTCGCCAACTACTGCGCTAAGGCTTACATTTTTAGCGCTTGCTGTAATTGTTGGAGTTTCAGGAACGGGCTCTGTTGCAATACCATTAAGGGCAATCCATTGATATACATCATTACCATCAACATCGACACTCTTGAATGTAACGAAACGTTCGTTCCAAGTGTTACTTGGATCAGTATCTGCAGGATAATTACCTGCTACTTTTGGAGAGAATGTAATAGTTACAACGGGTTCTCCATCAACAAAGTTATAGTTAGGAGCACCATCAACTGTTAGTCCGGTAGGATTTACTGAGAATACGCCATCAGCATCTTCTACTGTGATGTAGCACCATCCGTTAAGTTTGTTCCCTTTTACTGTAATTTCTTGAGAAACACTCTTCCCGGCTTCGCATGTCAAAGTTACTTCGTTAGAACTAACATCAATAAATGGGGTGCTTGAAGATGAACCTCCGCCACCACCGGTATAGTAAGAAGGCTCTGTTACAGAGTAGCCTTCATAAGCAGTTACATAATCATAGATTCCTTGCAAGTGAGCATCAACCCAAGTGTAGAAACCTGTGCTTGAAGTATCTTGGATAAGTTGCCAGTCGCTATAGCAGTCGATAAACAAACTTTCAGTCAAAATAGAAGGATAGGCTTCACCGGCTGTAATAACTGTATATCCAGCAGTCTTAACGCCGCGGTCAATTAATTCATATCCACCTGTACCATTAACAGTGCTAAAACGAGAAATCAAAGCATCTTGCATAGTGTAGGCTAAATTTGAACTACCACTATAGTAATAATATGTTTCTGTACCATGAGCTGAAGCGTTAGCCGCGTTCAAGTGGAAAGAAACAAATACGTCAGAACCATAGGTATAGCAATATGCACGACGAGGAGAAAGATCGACTTCTCCAGAGAAATCATCTTCGAAACGAGTCATATAAACATTTGCTCCAAGGTTGGAAAGTGTGTTGTACACGTTGCTTGCACATTGAAGCACAAGCCATGATTCTGTGTAATTGTTTACTGATGAACTGGCGTAACATGCGCCGGGGTCATCTCCACCATGACCTGGGTCAAGAACTATTACAACATCGCTCCATGCAGCATTAATGTGTTGTGGTACAACAATGCTGAGCGATAAAATCAGTGCTAAAAATATTTTTTTCATGTGTAGAATTTTTTATCGTTACTTTAAATGTTATTTAAGATCGGCAGTGTAGATTTGACCATCGGTAAATGATGTAAATACAACTTTATTGCCGTCGGGAGATACGCATGGACACATTTCCATTTTGTCGCTTGTAGCAGTGAGTGCTTTAAGACCAGAACCATTTACGTTGATCATATACAAGTCACTTGATGTATATGTGTGACCATCATCAGTACTCTTTTCGAAAATAATTTGGCTGTTGTTTGCCCATGTTGGGTTGAAACCGCGAGCTAAAAGTTGTTTTCCTGTACCATCTATATTGATAACATAGATGTCGTTAACTTCGTTAAATGCGATTTTTGTTCCATCAGGAGATAGAGCTGGACAGAATGATGGTTTGCTGTTGATAAGAGTTTTAGAGCCACGAGCATTAACTACAGAAAGTCCCTCCTTGTTAACGATAAGGCTAATGTTTGCGCCAGCTTGAGTGTTAACTGTTGCAGCAACAGATTTAGTTAAATATTTTGCTGGTTGAGAAGTAACTTTTGCATCAAGAGAGATAACTGTTTTTTCTCCATTGATACCATAACGCCATGCTGCAGGTTCCATGCGTGTAACATCTTCAGTCATGCGAGTTTTGTTACCTGTCATGTCAATTGACCATGCTGCTTGACTGCGTTTTACTTGACCACCAACGTTTTCGTAACGAAGGTCGCGAACAAGGATTTCGCGAGAGTCGGCGCTCCATTGATACATGAAGCCAACACCTTTGTCGCTTGATAGTTGCGATTTGTTTGATCCATTTTGGTTCATAACAAATAGGCTGTTGTAGCCATATTCTGTAAATGCAATTTTAGACCCGTCGGGAGACCAACGAGGGTTTTCATACTTTACGCCATCTTGTGTGAGGCGAGTGACATTTGAAAGTTGACCAACTTTCAGATTTTGTGCTATACAAACTTGGGATAACACAATCGCTGATAATAGTAAAAACTTTTTCATGTTTTTGGGGGTTAGGTATTTATTTTTATGTTGTTATTAATCTGTGTCTTAGGTTATGAACTAGCTTATTTATATTGAAAGCGCAAATGTAGTAAAATATTTTAAAAAAGAAAGCATTAATGCATAAAAAAATTAAATAGAGGTATTGCTTTATTCTAAATATAGGGGTATCGTTGAATTTTGTCTATCAAATAGACCAAATTATCTATAGAATACACCAAAATTAGATTTAGCGTTGTGATTTTGGGGAGATGATAATATTGTTGCCCCCTGAGAAGATGTGAAAATAGTGATTTTTATGAGTGTGTTTCATTATGGAATGAATTATTGAGTTATAATTCATTTCTCTATCATCAAGAATAATGTTAATAGGATTGTTTGAGATAGGTAGGCTGTTTAGATTGGATATTATGTGAAGGTTTTCGCTGAATCCCTTTTGTCGCAATACATTTGAGATGGACTCTGCATTAGAGCTGACTATGTAGGTGTCTGCAACTTTGTGAGAACGTTTCAGTTTCAGTTTTATAGGTTTGATAATTGTGGAATTTATAGCGCCAATGATCATGCGCATCCCTATAGCTCCATTGACAAATATCTTGCTCATGAAACTGCGACGTGGGTAGTGCTTGCGATAAAAAATGTGCATCGCTTCATAGAATATCTTCACATAGTTTATCGACTCAGTCTTGGTACATTCACCTTTGTAGTGAATGATGGGTGTGGGAAGGTAGTAACATGCTTTGCCATTGGCACTCATGCGATAGGAGAGGTCCATATCTTCGCCATACATGAAAAAGTCTTCGTCAAATCCTCCTATCTCTTTGACTATAGAGGTGCGGAGTAACATAAATGCTCCAGCAAGAGTCTCCACAATATGAGGCTCATCTTCAGGAAGATACCTTAAGTGATAACGAGCAAAAAGTCGAGATTTGGGGAATATCGCTGACAAGCCAAATAGCTTGCAGAAAGAGTTCCAGATGGAGGGGAATGAGCGTTTTGATTCCGGGAGAAAATTGCCATTGCCGTCAATCATTCTCACCCCTATCGCTGCACAATCATCATGGCTATCCATCCATTCAACGGTGTCTTTTAACGTGTTTTCGCCTATGATTGTATCGGGATTGAGAACAAGGATGTAATCAGTATTGGCTAGATTAAAACCTTGATTGTTTGCTTTAGAAAATCCTAAGTTCTCTTTGTTGCAAATAAATGTAACATCAGGAAAACGCTCTTTCAGATAGTCGATGCTGTCATCCCCTGAATTATTGTCAATGACAATAGTGTGTCCCGAAACCTTTTGATAGGCTTCTCGCACCGACAGCAAAGTTTGTTCTAAGAAATACTTTAATCGATAGTTTACTATAATTGTCGTAACTCGACTCATCGTCATTCAAGGGTTTACATTATTTAAACGTTAGCGATGAGTGTTTATTACATTAAATAAGGGTTTTTCTTTCTTGATGGAGATAACTTTATCGCAGAGAGTGCATTGCGTCAATCATGCCTTGAAGCTCAGCGCGCACATGCTTTAGACGCTCGATGGCTTTGTGCTTGCGTGAAACGTTTGAGTGGTTGTGCTTTATTTGCTCTTGTGCAGCATCAAGTTTCAATCCTTTCTCTTTTACAAGGAAATATACCATGCGAATGATTTCTATGTCGCTTGGTGTATAGAAACGTGTACCATGTTCATTGCGCTTGGGCTTGATGATTGTAAATTGGCTTTCCCAGAAACGTAATGTTGATGCAGGAAGATTCAGTATTTCGGCAACTTCGCGTATTTTGTAATATTTCTTTGTAAATTCCATAACTTTTAAATTGAGAGTTGAGCGTTTAGTCCATGACATGACCGGCATTTTCGGCTCGTTGTATCATTTCATTATATTGTTGTGGTGTTAAGTCATAAAAATAGTAGTTAACCGGGTTTTGTGGAGCGCCTTTGTATCTCACCTCATAGTGAAGGTGTGGACCTGTCGATTTGCCGGTATTACCCACTTTACCTATTAGGTCGCCACGTTTCACCATCTGTCCGGTGGTAACGTTCATCTCGTTCAAGTGGGCATATCGAGTGGTGTAGTTGTAACCATGGTCAAGGACGATGAGATTGCCGTATCCCGAGTGCCATTTGGCCGATTCGACTCGAGCATCGCCTGTTGCATAGACGGGAGTGCCTCTGTCAGAGGCAAAGTCCATCCCTTCGTGGAATTTCCCTGTGCCATAAACAGGATCAACGCGATAACCGTAGCCCGATGCCATTTGACGCAAATCCAATTCTGATATAGGCATGATTGCAGGAATGTGGGCCAATCGGTCCTTTTGCTTTCCGGCAAGTTCTTTCAGCTCGTCAAATGATTTAATTTGGGTGTATATTTGGCGGTCAAGCATATCCATTTTATTGGATACGTTTTTTATCAGCTCGGCATCAGAGAGATTGTTTAAGTGTTCATATTTGTTCCCTTTTTCGAGCCCGGCATATCTTTGTGCATCGGAAATGCGGTCGGCCTGCATCATCACGCGATAGAAATTGTTGTCGCGATTGGCTATATCTTCCATTATTGACAGCGAGCGGTCAAGTCGTTGGTTAAGGATTTTAAGCTCGTTGACAAGCTGTTCGTTCTCTTGTTTGAGCATCTTCTCGCGAGGGAAATCTATCCAAAAATAGACAGTAACAAACGCGAGCGCACCTATCGCAATCCCCACAATCAAGTGGCGAGCAAGCACGCGCACGCGGTTTTTCCATGAAGGATAAACTCGCTCATAGTTGTCAGTAGCCGGATTATATCGATAGAATACTTTTCTGCTCATCCTTGAGGGATATTAAACACACTATCTGCAAATTTCGTCATAATTTCCGTAATACCAAACAATCAGAGCATTAAAATGCAGTGGATAATAAAGACGAATGAGTCGAAAAGAAGCAATTTTATAAAAATACTTATAACTTAAAGGTAATGGGGAGTGTGTACATGAAATCGGCGTCTTTACCATTTATTTTGCCCGGAATGAACTTGTTTGGTATGGATTTAATAATACGAATGGCTTCTTGGTCAAGTTCTGGACTTTTAGAGCGTACAACCTTAATGTCTTCGATATCACCTGTTTTAGTTATGACGAATTGAACAACAACACGACCTTGAATGTTGTCCTCCTTCGCTTTTTCAGGATATCTAAGGTTATCGTAGACATATCTCATCAATTCAGCTTCTCCACCAGGGTATTGGGGAAAGAATTCACATTCAATAAACATTCTATTGATGTCCAGAGAAGTAGTATCCTCTTTTGGCGTGGTGGCAATTTCTTTTTGCTGCTTTTGTGCACACGAAACAAAAGATAGGGCAATAAATATTGTCGCAAATAAAATTTGTTTCATAGGTTATTGTTTAACGTGTTTCTTTGAGATCATATTATTACTCACAAATGTAGTGATTTTATTTATAAAAAGGAATATAAACAGAAAATTTAGCTAAAAAAAGAGGCAGTGTTAACACCGCCTCCAATTATTTAGGATAGGAAAGTCTTATTATTTGTTGAGGGCGCAGGCTTTGCATTTTTCAGATATTTCAACGAAGAAATCGTTGCCTTTGTCATCAACCAAGATGAATGCAGGGAAGTCTTCAACCTCGATTTTCCAGATGGCTTCCATGCCGAGTTCAGGATATTCGAGACATTCGATTTTCTTGATGCTATTGTAAGCCAAGATAGCTGCGGGACCACCGATGCTACCAAGGTAGAAGCCACCATGTTTGTGGCATGCGTCAGTAACTTGTTTGCTGCGGTTGCCTTTTGCGATCATCACCATTGAACCACCAGCAGCTTGGAATTGGTCAACATAAGAGTCCATGCGACCTGCAGTTGTAGGACCAAATGAGCCTGAAGGCAATCCTTCGGGAGTTTTTGCCGGTCCTGCATAGTAGATGGGGTGATCTTTGAGGTATTGTGGCATTTCCTCACCACGATCAAGACGTTCTTTAATCTTAGCGTGAGCGATATCGCGACCTACGATGATAGTACCTTTCAATGATAGACGAGTAGATACAGGATATTTGCTAAGTTCTGCAAGAATTTCTGACATAGGGCGGTTGAGGTCGATGTTAACAACTGCGCCTTCACCTGCTTTGCGGTAAGATTCTGGAATTAGTTCGCCTGGGTTGCTATCAAGTTTTTCAATCCAAAGACCATCTTTGTTGATTTTAGCCTTAACGTTGCGGTCGGCAGAGCAAGATACGCCAAGACCAACAGGGCAAGATGCACCATGGCGAGGCAAACGAATCACGCGGATATCGTGAGCGAAATATTTACCACCGAATTGAGCTCCAAGACCGATTTTGCGAGTTTCTTCGAGAAGTTGGTTTTCGAGTTCGATGTCGCGGAATGCGTGTCCGAGTTCGTTACCTTCAGTAGGAAGATTGTCGTAATATTTTACTGATGCTTTCTTAACTGTAGCAAGGTTCATTTCTGCTGATGTACCACCAATTACAAATGCAATGTGATAAGGAGGACAAGCTGCAGTACCCAAAGATTTCATCTTTTCAACAAGGAAAGGAATGAGAGTTTTAGGGTTGATGAGCGCTTTAGTTTCTTGATAGAGATATGTTTTGTTGGCAGAGCCACCACCTTTAGCCACGAAAAGGAATTTGTATTCGTTGCCTTCTGTTGCGTGTAGGTCGATTTGAGCAGGAAGGTTGCATCCTGTGTTCACTTCGTCATACATGTTTAGAGGCGCATTTTGAGAATAACGAAGGTTATCTTCGGTATATGTTTGATATACACCTTTAGAAAGGAATTCTTCGTCGTTGCAACCTGTGAACACGTTTTGTCCTTTATTACCGTGGATGATTGCTGTACCTGTGTCTTGACAGAATGGAAGTTGACCTTTAGCAGCAACTTCGGCATTGCGCAACATTGTCAATGCAACAAACTTGTCGTTTTCGCTTGCTTCGGGGTCATTTAGAATTTTAGCTACCAACTCGTTGTGCTCGCGACGAAGCATGAATGCGTTGTCGTGAGTAGCTTGGCGAGCAAGCACTGTGAGTGCTTCGGGATCAACAACAAGCATTTCATGACCATTCCAATTTTCTACTTTTACATAGTCAGAGGTCAAGTGATAATACTCAGTAGTGTCTTTTGACATCGGGAACATTTCCTGATATTTGAAAGGTTTTGCCATATGTTATTAGTTTTAATGTTCTATCTACAAAGGTAAATCTTTTTAGCTAATAATACTATATTTTGAGGAGAAATAAAAATTTTCTTATTTACGCTCGGGGATAACTATGGGCTCTGTTTCAATTTTTGTGCTGTCTATGGGGTGTATAGAATCGGCTTTTTCTAATTCGTTTGTCGTTTGCTTGGGACGTAAAAATTGGAACATCTTGTCGAAGTCTCGGCGGAATACGATACCTACACCTTGAGTTGTTGTTGCCGATTTCAAGTAATAGTTTTGATCGTTATATCGGTTGTAGGCTTTTAGTCGTATGTTGCCGGCTCGGTTTAATAGGTATTCTATATCGAAATCACCAATAAAGGTGTTCTCGTTCATTGTTTTATCGCGATACCCAAAGTTGCCATTAAATAATAGTCGATTGTTAAGTAGTCGGCTAGAAAGGGCAAGATCAACTTCAACATCTGAGAAATCCCCTTTGTCGCTTCGGAAGTTGGGAGAAATGCTCCAATTATCACTCAATTCGCCTAACATACTGCTTAGTTGAGATGAAATAGTCGATGATGCAACTGATGCGAGTTCATTCCCTTTAGTGGTTGAACTCATATATTCGGGTGTGTAGAACCGATTTAGCGCAAGCAGATAGATGATTTGGCGGTTCATCATGTCTTTAGTGCTGATGATACTATTAACCTTATTCTCAACGTTATTGTTGGTCATAGATGGGAAACGTAGTTTGAAATCAATGTTGGGTTGTCGCATGTCTCCATTTACTAAAATAATGGCATGAACAGGAACATTTGTGCGTGTGAGATCTTTGTCTTGTGCAAACGATTCGTCAAGGTCGGTGAGGTTGGCGTTTAATGCATAGGCTGCCTCTACATCTAATATTGCAGCATAAGGATCTCCATTAAATGTAATAGATGATGTATTGTTAATAATAAATTCTTTGACAATAATATCTTGAAGAGTAAAGTTATATTTACCTTCTTCAATCATATATCTTCCGGATAGGAATATGTCATTTTCGTTGTCGGAGTCATATATCAAGTGTAATTCTCCATCGCCTCTCGCTTTTATGCGGTCTCCACCAATTGGGTCCATTACGAGTATCATTTCGGCTTCGGGTGTCGCATCAACTTGAATATCTAAGGTGTATTTTGTTGTTGAGGTTGATTGCTTTTGTGCTTGCGCAATGCGTTCTTCCAATTCTTTAACCTTAATTAAGGTGCTGTCAACGGATTCAATGTTATTGCCGTTTAATTTGTCTTTATCGCGGAATGTGATAAAAGTGTACTCGTTAGCTTCGAGTTGGTCCGATAGAACAAATGTAAATGTTGACTTAGGCGCAGTGGCCATATCGACCGTAATGTTAACCTCTCCCGGTTTCCCTTTTACTGATGCTTCGCCGTTACCGAAAATACGCCCATGCCAAATGGGGTTACGCTCGGGCGTTTCATCATAGCTGAGGAAATTATGAGCCTTCGTAATGTTAAACTCAAATTCGGGGCGTTTGAAGCATGTGTGCTTGAGGTAGCCTCCGAGTAGCGCGTTGTTGCCGTAGGCATCAGTAAGTTCCACATCTTTAAATCCGATATATCCTGGTTTGAGGTGAACAGAGTCTGTTGCGGTATAGTAGGTGTTTGTGAAATCAATCTTCAACTTGAGGTCTTCGGCATAAATATCACCTGTCATGTCAATTGTCTTGAATTTACCCCACAATCGAGCATTACCTGATGCATATCCGCTGACTTCTTTGGCAAATGCCGACATGAATGGTAACATGAACCCCACATTAATCTTTTGAGTCTTGAATTTCAAATCAAGAGAGTCGTTCATGGGGAATATTGCTCCATTAATATAAGATTTGCAACCATTGGATTGGCTGATATCGGCATTAATTGCTACGCCTTTTTCTTCGGCATCCCAATGACTTTCTATGATGGCATTCCCGAGTACGGAATAGTTATAGCTTAATTGGTCAACCTTAAGCCCAGGTGTGCTAAGGCGAGGCTCTTTGCTAAAGAGGTTTGATGCGTAAAAAGTTCCTGTTGCATTGCCTCCAAATGCGACATTGTTGATGGCAAGTGTTTCAAAGATGTAATCGAGATTGACATCTAATAGTTGAAGGCATATTTCGTCATCGGGATTTTCTGATGCTTTACCATTTATTTTGATATATTGGTTGTCGCGATAAGCATCAAATCCACTGACTGTTATATCTTTGTTATTGACAACAATGTGAGCCGGACTTATGGTCCATGCTGTATCGTTAAATACAAGTTTGCTCGGGTGGATATTGATGTTGGAGAATAGGGTGTTGTCTTCATTGCGTTGGAACAAAGAGGAGAACATGATATTTCCATTAAATGCTCTGGTATTGTTGATGTCCCAATCTATTTTGGTGTCAATACGATCGTTCACGCCATTGCATTTTAGATTAACTAATGTTTCTCCTTTTTTTGAAGGCATTTTTGTTGTAGCAAAGAGTTGGCACATGTCTTTGTCCTTGTCAATGTTGACCGATAAACGAGTGTCTTTTATGAGTTTGTTCTTTTGTTGTAAATAGGGAACATCGATGATTAAATTCATTTTGTGAGCCAGATGATTCATGTCGCCGGTGATTTTTATCGGGTGAATGAGTCGTACCGGAGCATTAATTAAATCAAGGATTTCGTTATTGTCTTTTATCGTAAAATTAAAGTTGAAATCATTTAGACTTTTTTTCTCTTTCTCATAGGACATTGTTTCAATACATTCGGCTGAAATGAGCGAGGGGAGATAGTGCGAAACAATGTCTTTTGCAGAGTGGACTAATGACGTGAAATCGTAGCTACCCTCTACCTCTCCATCAACGATATCAGAGTTAAGTGAAATGTATTGAGGAGTATTTTGATTGTTTAATTCGATATTAATGTTGTCTATTTCTATCCCGTCTTGTGATGGAGAAATGAATTTTAAACTATTGACAGAAAGGTTTGCTATCGCGTCGTTAAAACTTGTGCCGTTATATTCGGCATGAGCTGTAGCCGATAGATGATATTCCGGGTATTTGTCAATTAGATTTAGATTGTATAAAGCAATGTCGTTAGCTTCGATGTGAAGGTCAAATATTGGCGCTTTCTCGTTAAGCAATGCTTCGCCGGCGATGACCATATCAATGTTGTTGTCATTAATAATGAGCGAGCCGTTGACTTTTTTGTTCTCAAGATCAAATAGTGTTTTAATCCCTTGATAGGTGTAGCTCTTAAATTGGAAATGAGATATGTCTCCTAAGAAATATCCATTGATTTTAGACTTAGCAATAGATGCATTGAATTCAGTGTTTACTCCAATGTTGCCTAATAACTTATTGTTTATGAGTTGACCTATGTTGAAATTTTCGGTTGAAACTTTTCCTGATAATTTTATAGGAGAATTATTATGGTCTTTGTTATAAGTGATGTCTATTTTTGCATTACCTGGAGAAGTGGAAATGAGACCATTTAATAATGCTTTTTTGAGGTTGCCTTTGGCGGTAATGTTTATTGCTGTTTTGCCTAAATTAGATATCGTTTGTTTGTCTTTAGCTGAAATGTTTTTGAAATTAGCGACAATAGTAGCAATATCCTGTCCATATCCATGGAGGTTGATGCGTGGGAAATCTATTGTTAGGTTTTCTTTGTTTGTGATATTTTGTATTTTACCACGACACAAAAGCCACATTTTGTCATTATCAATAGAAATGTCAAGTTTTTTCAGTTGGATGTCGTCAACTTTTCCTGATGCAAATAGCTCGAGGTCTATTTTATTATCGATTTTTTCTAATTTCGGGAGTAGCCCTTTTAAGTCGGAAGGAGTAACGTAGCTACCGGGGATGATTGATAGATTTAGCGGAATAGAGCGATAATTTTGTTTTAAATCATTCCAATCGGTGTAATTTACTGCAATATCAGATAGATATATTTCAGAGTTAGGCATGAGTAATTCTAACCCTTTGATTGATGTTTCGTAAGATGAAATGTGGAAGAATCCTTTAAGAGAACTTAATTCAAGACCGGATCTCTCTTTTAAGGCAAAACGTTTTATGTCAATGGTGAAATCGTCGTTCTTGATGCATGGGAGCTGTAAATCAGCGTTAAATTCATATATATGCAGATGATTAGGATCTAATTTTGAGTTATCCTTTTCAGTTGTAATAATGTCATATTTTAATTGTGTGTTTCTTATTACTACTGTATTGATTTTTAGATTAAAAAGCGTCTTAGGTTTATCTTTTTCTTTAGGCTTTAAAGCATCAATAATCGGTTGTATATTGAAAGGGGCGTCGGGCGTTTCTTTTGAGATGCGTACATCGAGTCCGATGAGCTCAGTGTAATTAATCTCAATGTTTTGATTGTTAATAAGTTCGCGTAGATTTATGCCTGCACCAAGTCGCTTGATGTAGGCGGCAGTATCGCCTTTGGCATCTTCAATAACTATATTTCGGAGTGTTACACGGTTGAATGGAGTGAATATTACTGAGCCTATCTTTACATTGGTGTTCAGCAGTTTATGTAGCTCTCTTTCTCCTATTTCTTTAACCTTATTTTGGACGGGAGGTAGAGTCATGACTACATATAAAGTCGTTGGGATTAGTATCATTAATGTTAATAATGACACTAATATTGCTCGAAATATTTTATAACTACACTTCATCGTTAAATTCCAAACTACAAAGATACGCTTTTTTGGTACATATCTACAATCTATAGTGCATAATAAAAAGAAAAATATTAATTGTGTCAGAAACAAAAAACTGATATAGTTGTTCTATAATGTAGTGATTAATGACAAAGATAGTAGTACTATGAAAAAGAAAATTTTAATGGGAGCAATGGCAATTTGTTATGGAGCGATGCACGCTGTTGCATGCACAGGTCTTTCTTTGACGGCAAAGGATGGCTCATATGTTCAAGCTCGCACTATTGAGGCGGCAGCAGGAGCTTTAAAAAGTGAGTATGTAATAATTCCGCGAGGGGAGAGGATAACATCATTTACACCATCGGGGGTGAATGGATTGACATTTACTGCCCGGCATGGAGTGGTGGGGATGTCGGTCGTGATGAAAGAGTTTATTTGTGAAGGGATTAATGAAACCGGATTGTCGGCGGGGTTGTTCTTTTTTCCTCACTATGGAAGCTATCAAAGTTATGATGAGTCAATGAATGGCGTTTCGCTTGGCGATTTACAGGTGCCGACATGGATTTTAACGCAATTTGCTACAATAGATGAGGTTAAAGAAGGTATTAAGAATGTGCGAGTAGTGGGGCTTGATGCTGCTTCTGTTGTCCATTATCGCATAGGTGAACCTTCAGGGCGTCAAGTGGTACTTGAAATTGTTGATGGAATACCTCATTTTTATGAAAATACCGTTGGCGTATTAACTAATTCTCCGGGGTTTGAGTGGCACTTGACCAATCTAAATAACTATGTAAATTTGTTCCCCGGTAGTGCACCCGACCAAAAAATGGGAAACATTACACTAACTCCGATTGGTGGAAATTCGGGATTTCTTGGATTGCCAGGTGATGCCACTCCTCCATCACGATTTGTGCGCATTGCATTTTATCGAGCAACAGCGCCACAACTTGCATCAGCTTTTCCTACTGTGTTGCAATGTTTTCATATATTAAATAATTTTGATATCCCCATTGGTATTGAACATTCTCTTGGTGAAGCCCCTGATATTCCAAGTGCAACCCAATGGACGTCGGCAATAGATTTGACGCATCGTAAAGTATATTTTAAAACATCATATAACAATTCAATACGTTGTATTGACCTTGCTGCAATTGATTTTGGAAAGGTCAAATATCAATCTCATTTGATGGATCAGGAAAAAGAACAGCCTATTGAATACATAATAATTAAATAAAAGTGTTCTTGATGGGAAATGAAGTTAATCCCTTGTCGGTAATGACGAGGGATTTTTTGCTATAAATATTTTTATTAAATTTGCATAAACAATAAATGGTTTGAAGTAAAAACAAATATATATTACCATGATAAAAGTGCGAATAAAGAGTTTGCTATGTGCCATTTTATTGATGGCAAGTGTTTGTGCGGTAGCTACTACTAAGATACAGCGTGTGGCTCCGACATCGGTGGGAATTGATCCGCAACAATTGACTCTGCTTTATGATTCATTGTTGACAAGTGAACTGACTGAGTTGCACCATTTAATAGTAATGGTGGATGGAAAAATCGTAGGAGAACTGCATCCGGCGCCATTTAAAACAGAACATAGACACACGCTATATTCTGTATCAAAAACATTTGTTGCCGTAGCTGTTGGTTTGGTCGTCGATGACGGACTGTTGTCGGTTGATGATAAATTGTCAAAGTTTTTCCCTGAATATGCGTCAACGATAGAGGGTGTACGCATTAAAGATGTATTAACAATGCGTTCCGGATTTAAAACCGAAGGAGGAATGCGCAATAAGCAGCAAGATTGGGTTGATTATTACCTATCTCGTCCGCTTTATGCTGAGCCGGGGACTCGCTATTCCTATGACTCGATAGAAACCTATCTTTTGTCGGCAGTAGTGCAGAAAATTACAGGGAAAACAGTCCTTGAATTGTTGAATGAGAGGGTGTTTCTGCCAATGGGTATAACTGATGTAGAGTGGGAATTATGTCCCAAAGGAATTGTAACCGGAGGGTGGGGGATATATATGTCAGCTCATTCTCAAGCACTTTTCGGGCAATTGTTGCTACAAAAAGGCGAGTGGAACGGAATTCAACTCGTTTCAGAAAAATGGATTGATGAAATGATGACTGTTTATGTTGTGCGTGATGCCAATGACTATGGCTATCAAATATGGCTTTGCGAATATCCTGGAGCATGGCGTGCAGATGGCGCATTTGGTCAATATATTATCGTTATACCTCAAAAAAATATGGTGGTCGTTCTAAATCAATGTTCGCGTAGTAAAGGTTGGCCTGAAAGAGGAAATATATGGAATACAGTAGTAAAAAATTGTTTGAATTGCCCCATTGAAGCTACTCCAGCCGGATTGGATGCATTGTATAAATATGAAGAAACGGCGTCTTTGCCATTATTGAAGGGTGATAATTATAATGATTTGGAGAAAAAATATAATGGCAAAACTTTTAAATTGCCGAAGAATAAATTGGGATGGAAATCAATCAAATTTAATTTCTCTGATAATTGTTTTGCTCTTGATGTCATTGATGCTGAGAATAAGAAATCAACAATATCAATGGGCTATGATGAATGGATAGAATCGCAACTCGCAGGTTATCCCCATTATTCAATAGGCGCACAAAATCGTTTTAGCGGTATAACCGGACCATTCTATACTGGTGCTTGTTATGCATGGCAAAACGACAATTCATTACAAGCTAAAGTACATTATACCAATTGGGTTACATCAATATTATTGACATTTGATTTTTCTGGCAAAACTCCGGAGATAACTGTTTCTGAAAATTTCCCATCAAAACCATTTACAATCATGACTGAATAAATAGACAAAGATAACCGCCGAGCGGTTATCTTTTGTCTATTAGTTGATGCCGCGGGCTTTATAGATGCGGTCTTTGGCTTCGTTGATTTGACGGAATTTTTTTTCAGCAGCTTTACGTATATCTTCTCCTAACGACGCAACACGGTCAGGATGATGTTTTAGCGCAAGTTTGCGGTAGGCTACTTTGACTTCGTCATCGGTAGCAGTTGGTGTAATTTCCAGGACTTTATATGCTTCTTCCAATGAATTACCTCCGAGATTTAACATTGAACCAACCTCGGAAGCTGATAATCCCATAGCAATTGCTGTTTCTTTTAATGCTTCAATCTCCGCTTGACACACATGGCCATCGCTTTTGGCTATCATTGCGAGGAAATTTAGCAGTTGCAAACGTTCTTCGTGGCTGAGGTTTATTTTGATTTGTCGGCCGCAATTATAGATTGTAGTTTTAAAAGCAGAAGGATCTTGTGTATCCATTTGCTTGCGTTGTTCAAAAAGATTAAGCAAAATCCTATTGCCTTCTATTGCTGCTTCTTCTCCAAAATTGGCGCGAAGGAAACGACGAACAAATTCCATCTCGCTGTGCATAACCTTGCCGTCGGCTTTGATAATGTATGATGCCATTACAAGCATTGAAAATAGAAAGCTGTTACGCTGCCCATATGCGTTATTGCCTGCTGTCTGTTCGTGTGACGTAGTGCTTTTGTCAAACAAAGAGCCTATAGCATATCCAGCCAAAGCGCCAAGTGGCCCTCCAGCCATAAAACCGACAATTCCTCCGATCCATTTACCTAATCCCATAATTTCTTATTTTAAATTTGTATGCAAAGATACAAACAATAAATCATGATTGCGATACAAAGGATAAAAGATGTTTTTTTAGTGCGGTTTTTGTTGGAGTCGACAATTCGCATGGCGCTTTTATTGTTATTTAAGAAGATTGTATGGAATTTTTATATCCTAAAATTTTGATAGTTGAAAATATAATGATAATTTTGCAAAGGTGTTTTCTGAAATATAGACACCAAAAGCGTATAACAACAATAAATCAATACCGATAATTCAGTGATCGAAATTGAAAAATGTTTTATTGTAAATGCTCGCGATTAGGAGAGAAACTCTTCTTGTCGTGGCTTTTAGTGTATAAAAAAGAGATTTATTAACTAACTATTTTAATAACATTAATCACTTAAGTATTTTATTTAATTATGGAAGCTCAAAAGCAAGCTAAGCCTGCAAAGGCTCAAAAAGGTTTAAGTAACGTACGTGGTATCAAGAATGCATTCTTGGTAATCGTTGCATGTTTTGTAGTAGCAGTATGTTTCTACATGTTCTTCTTGGGAGATGCATCTAACTTTGATGAAGCAGGTCACCCACAAAACATTTGGGGTACTATCTACATGGGTGGTGTAATCGTGCCTGTACTTCAAACATTGTTCCTCACAGTAATTGTTCTTTCAGTTGAACGTTGGATCGCTATTTCAAGCGCTAAAGGTAGCGGTAACATCTCTAAATTTGTTGCTGGTGTAAAAGCTGCTCTTGCTAAAAACGATATCGCTGCTGCTCAAGAACTTTGTAAAAAACAAAAAGGTTCAGTTGCTGCTGTAGTAGCTGCTGCTCTTAACCGTTACAAAGAAATGGATGAAAACACAGTTCTTTCTAAAGAACAAAAAATCACTACTATCCAAAAAGAACTTGAAGAAGCTACAGCTCTTGAAATGCCATCATTGCAACAAAACCTTCCTATCGTTGCAACAATGACAACTCTTGGTACTCTTATCGGTCTTCTTGGTACTGTAATCGGTATGATCAAATCATTCCAAGCTCTTGCTGCATCAGGTGCTCCTGACTCAACTGCACTTTCAACAGGTATCTCTGAAGCGCTTATCAATACTGCATTCGGTATCGGTACTGGTGCATTGGCCGTTATCTCTTACAACTTCTACACTAACAAAATCGATAACCTTACTTACGCTATCGACGAGATCGGTTTCTCAATCGTGCAAACATTTGCAGCAACTCACTAATCCCAATATTTTCCAAAATTAGATTGTATAATCATTTTAAATAAAGGTAAATATGGGAAAAGTAAAAATTAAAAGAAAGAGTACGCTCATCGACATGACCGCGATGAGTGACGTGACTGTTCTTTTGCTTACTTTCTTCATGTTGACTTCAACTTTCTTGCAAAAAGAACCCGCAACTGTTATTACCCCATCTTCAGTTTCTGAAATCAAGGTGCCAACAGCTAACCTTGTAACAATTTTGGTTTCTGGGGCAGGCGTAAAAGATGGAAAGCGTGATACTTCGGTTGAAGGTAAAGTATTCATCTCTATTGCTGGTGATGTTGACTCTACTTATTCAAGCGAAAATGTGCGTGAAGCGGTACTTCTTGAAGCAGTGAATAACTACAACAAATTGCACAAGAACAATCCTATCAATCTCACTAACTCTCAAGTTCAAAAATTTACCAAACTTAATATGTTTGGGATAAAGCTTTCAGAGCTTCCTAAATTTTTGGATATGGAGATTGCTCAACAAGATGAATTGATGAAAGATCTTTCAAACCCAATCCTTGGTATCCCTGTTGACGGCAACAGAGACTTGGAAAGACCTAATGAATTCCAAATCTGGATGCGCGCTATTTATAACGTTGCCGAAAACAATAAAGACATGGGTAACGATGCGTTTGCTTCAGCTCTTAGAAAATCAGGTGAAGGTATTGCGGTGAAAGCAGATAAGGATACTCCTTACTCAACAATTCACAATGTACTTGATAACTTGCAGACTCTCAAATTGAATAAGTTCTCTTTGATGACTGCTCTTAAAACAGAAGAAGATTAATCATGGCACAAATAGAACAATCCGACAAGGGTGGCAAAAAGAAAAAAGGCGCCCAAAAGAAGATGCAGATCCACGTGGACTTTACTCCGATGGTGGATATGAACATGCTTTTGATTACATTCTTCATGCTTTGTACAACCATGATTAAGTCTCAAACTTTGCAAATTGCTCTTCCTTCAAATGAAAAAGTTGAGCAAGAACAGCAAAATAAGACTAAACAATCAGAAGCAATCACTTTGATCCTTGATACTGAACGTGATGCAGACGGTAATGTTAAGATTGACGCTGAAACAGGTAAACCAAAACATACTGTTTACTATTACGAAGGTAAGCCCGTAGTTGATGATGAAAACAAAGACGGTATTATTGATAACCCCAATATTAAAGTCGAAAAATTCATCGGAAACTCTAATGGTGAAGTATTTGGTATTCGTAAGATCCTTCACAATCGCAATAAGCAAGTTCTTGAAAAAATCAACGTTCAAAAAGAAAAGTGGAGAAATAAAGAACTTACTGATGAACAATATCAAGCAATGGCGAAGGAAATTCGTAACGATTCTACTTTGACTCGCCCTGTAGTGATTATCAAAGCAGGTCCTAAAGCTTCTTATGAAAGCCTTATCGGTGCACTTGATGAAATGCAGATTAACCAAATTTCTCGTTATCAAATTGATAACATCAATGGTGTAGACTCTGCCCTCATCATCTCTTATAAGAAACTCAACAATATTCCTGTTGAATAATGTGATGATTGACTATATTATTAACTGTTAAAACTGAAAAGATTATGGCAAAAGATGTAGATCTTTCATCAAAAGAATGGCGCGACCTGATTTTTGAAGGTAAAAATAAAGAATTCGGTGCTTATGAAATGCGTAAGAATTCTGATGCTCGCCACAATAAGGCAATGATTGTTGTTGTTATTATCATGGCACTCGCTTTCGCTCTTCCTTTCTTGGTAAACACAATGTTGCCAAAGGCAGAAGCTAATATCGATGAAGAAATTGAACAAGCAATGGTGAATATCGATACTGATGCAGCTGAAGAAGAAGAGCCAGAAGAAGAGCTCGAGCGCATTGAAGAACAAAAACCAGAAGTGCTTCCTGAAGAAGTCCTCAATACTGTAAAAGTAACAGAGCTTGCTATCGTTGATGACGACCAAGTTAAAGCTGAGGATGAAATCAAGACACAAGAAGAACTTCAACAAACAGAAACTGCTTTCGGTCAAACAGACTTTGATAAAGGTACTGACGACTTGAACGTAGTGCGTGAATATAAAGACGAACTTGTTGTTGAAGAAAAGAAAGAAGAAACAATATTTAATGCAGTTGAGCAAATGCCTCAATTCCCTGGTGGTGAAGCTGAATTGATGAAATATATTTCAAACAACATTAAATATCCTACTATGGCTATGGAAAATAATATCCAAGGTCGTGTAGTTGTTCAATTCGTTGTAACTAAAACAGGTAAGATTGGCGAAGTTAAGGTTGTTCGTTCTAAAGACCCAGACCTTGACAAAGAAGCTGTTCGCGTGGTAAAATCTCTTCCTAACTTCATTCCTGGTAAAATGAATGGACAGGCTGTAAACGTTTGGTATACATTGCCTATCTCTTTTAAACTACAAGGTATTTAATAAGGATTTTATTCAATACTTGATATAGGGGCTGTCTGAAAACATCAGACAGCCCCTTACGTTTCTCTTTATTGTCTTGAAATATTTCGTAGAAATAGAAAACATTACTATATTTGCATTAACTTTGGTTTGGTGTGTATATGCCACTAAAGAGATTAAATGGTATAAAATGAAAACAGCAGTAATTATTAGATTTGTATGTATTCTTGCATTGTGGCTTTTACTATGTTACCTCATGTTGCGAGGACGCGGTTTGAACTTTTATACATTGTTTGTCGTAATAACATCGGGAATAATTATTTTTATCCCTTTGTATAGGAAATATATTAAAGGCAATGATGAAAAAAAATCATAGCGAAAATATAAGTGATACAGCTTCGGAATATCCGCTGTTAAGCAAAATTGATTCTCCTGAAGATTTGCGTAAGCTACAATTAAGCAAATTGCCTGAGGTGTGTAGCGATATACGCAAATTTCTTATAAATTCCCTTTCGTCAAATCCCGGACACTTTGCGTCCAGTATGGGTGCAGTAGAGTTGACAGTAGCATTGCATTATGTGTTTAATACTCCATATGATCGCATTGTGTGGGATGTTGGTCATCAAGCATATGGACACAAATTGCTGACAGGACGACGTGAGTTATTTAAAAATAACCGCAAATTAGATGGCTTAAGTGGGTTCCCTAATCCGGATGAAAGCCCCTATGATACTTTCTCGGCAGGACATGCTTCAAATTCAATCTCGGCGGGATTAGGGATGTCAGTAGCATCTGAAATGCAAAAAGAAAATCCTCGTCGCAATGTAGTTGCTGTGATAGGTGATGCATCGATTGGCGGAGGCTTGGCATTTGAGGGTATAAATAATGCTGCTAATACTCCTAACAATCTGCTAATTATTCTCAATGACAATGATATGTCGATTGATAATAATGTAGGAGCATTGAATTCTTATTTAGGGAAGATAACTACATCAAAGAGTTATAATGCGATAAGATACAAGATATATAAATTTTTGAAGAGATATCATCTTGTGTCAGAACGTAAACGCGGGTTTATCTTGCGATTTAATAACTCATTGAAATCATTGTTATCTCGACAACAGAATATTTTTGAAGGGTTGAATGTAAGATACTTTGGCCCATTTGATGGACATGATTTAAATCGTGTTATCAGGGTGTTGCGTGACATAAAGGATATGGAAGGTCCACGCATTTTGCACTTAAGGACAATAAAAGGTAAAGGCTATGAGCCAGCAGAAAAAGACCCGGCAACATGGCATGCTCCTGGTAAATTTGATCCGGAGACTGGGGTGCGTGTTTCCGGTGATGGTGGAGAGAAAAAGCCCTTGAAATACCAAGATGTTTTTGGAAATACACTCGTAGAGTTGGCCGAACTGAATTCAAAAATTGTGGGTGTAACTGCAGCCATGCCATCAGGTACATCGATGAGTATTTTGCAAGAAAAATACCCTGAAAGGGTGTTTGATGTGGGTATTTCTGAAGGTCATGCTGTAACCTTTTCCGGAGGATTGGCAAAAGATGGTATGCGACCCTATTGTGCGATATATTCATCGTTCTTGCAACGTGCCTATGACCATATAATTCATGATGTTGCAATTCAGCGATTGCCTGTTACGTTTTGCATTGATAGAGCTGGCATCGTAGGAGAGGACGGCGTTACTCATCATGGAGTGTTTGATTTAAGCTATTTGCGCAGTATACCCAATATGATTGTTGCATCTCCCCGGAATGAGGAAGCTATGCGTAATCTGTTATATACAGCCCAATGTGATAACTATGGCCCATTTGCCATTCGTTATCCACGTGGCGCAGGACGTAACGTGGAATGGCAAACGCCAATGAAGCGTATTGCAATAGGTAAGGGAGAGCGGTTATCGGCAGGTACCGATGTTGCTGTCCTTTCAATAGGACCTATTGCTGAGGATGTGAAAAATGCGGTAAAAAAGGCCGTAGCTGAAGGAATTTCCGTAGCACATTATGATATGATGTTTTTGAAACCTCTTGATAATGAAATATTGAAAGAGGTAGCTGAATTGAAATGCCCAATAATAACAGTCGAAGATGGTGTAATAAATGGTGGATTAGGCTCTGCCGTAATGGAATGGCTTAATGATAAAGGGTGCTTGTCAGTAGTAAAACGAATTGGTGTGCCCGATAAATTTGTGGCACAGGGCTCAGTCGCTCAATTATATCATCAATGTGAAATGGATGAAGATGCGATATATAATGCTATTGTAGCAGTAAAACGTCAATGAGATGAAAATTGTAATTGTAGGAGCAGGAGAAGTGGGTTCTCACTTGGCAAAATTGTTATCTCGCGAGGAACAGGATATTATTCTTGTAGATAAAGATGCTGACAAATTGGCTGCAATTGATGCAAACTATAACCTCATGACTTTAAGAGGTAGTCCTACATCGTTTACAGCTCTTCGTGATGCCGGTGTGGAGAATTGTGATTTGTTTATTGCGGTAACTCCTTATGAAACATCGAATGTTACTGCATGTGCGATGGCAAAGAAATTTGGAGCAAAAAAGACTGTAGCCCGCATTGATAATTATGAATTCATGGTCGAACAAAATAGAGATTTCTTTACAAGTCTCGGTGTTGACTATCTTATCTATCCCGAATATCTTGCTGCTCAAGAAATAATGACAGCATTGGAGCGTACATGGGTTAGACACTGGTTTGAATTACACAATGGCGAAATTATATTGGTAGGTGTTAAGTTGCGAGACAATGCTCGCCTCATTGGTATGCAGTTGAAAGACCTATCTTATACGCAACAAACATTTCACGTTTCTGCAATTAAACGTAATCACGAAACTATTATCCCTCGTGGTGATGACCGCATTAGGGTTAACGATATCCTTTATTTCACTGTAACAAAAGATCATGTAGATGATTTATTGGAAATTTGTGGAAAAACCCAATATGAGATAAAAAAAGTGCTCATAATGGGAGGTAGTCGCATTGCTGAGCGTCTTGCTGCATTGGCTGAGGATAAATATAAAATAAAAATCATTGATAATAACCTTGAAGTATGCAAGAGCCTTCCGGAGCGTTGCCCTGATAGTGAAATTGTCTATGGTGATGCTCGCGATATAGATGTGCTACGAGAAGAAGGAATAGAAGATATAGATGCATTTGTCGCATTATCAGAAAGTTCTGAGGCTAATATTTTGGCATGTCTCACTGCTAAAGAATTTGGCGTTAACAAAACTATTGCTGAAGTAGAGAATATTCAATTTATATCGGAGGCTGAAGGATTAAATATTGGAACAATTATCAATAAGAAGTTGCTTGCCTCAAGTAAGATATTCCAAATACTACTTGATGCTGATATAAATTCCTCAAAGTGTTTGGCGCTTGCCGATGCTGAGGTGGCTGAAATGGTTGTAAAGCCTCATTCAAAGATTACAAAAGGCGCAGTTAAGGATTTGAATTTGTCAAGAGATATGACAATTGCTGGTCTTGTGCGAGATGGTAAAGGAATGCTTGTTAGAGGTAATACTGTGATACAAGCCGGAGACCATGTCGTAGTGTTCTGTCTTGCCGGTGCTATTCACAAAGTAGAGAAATTATTTAATTAACGAATAGAATGTTGTATGTTTAGGGTGCATTCAAGAGTAAATTTCCCGATGTTGCTTCGTGTAACTGGGTGGCTGATGATGATTGAGGCTGCTTTTATGGTGTTCCCTCTCATTGCGACTATAATATATCAAGAAGTTGACTTTTATGCGTTCTTGGTCTCTACAATAATAACAGGAGTTGTAGGAGCATCGATGACGGCATTTATAGAGCCATCTCGCATGGAGATGGCAAAGCGTGAGGGCTTTCTGTTGACGGCTATGATATGGGTAGTGTTTTCTGTATTTGGAATGTTGCCATTCATTTTATCAGAAACCCCTTTTACAATTAGCGACGCTTTTTTTGAGGCAATGTCGGGTTTTACAACGACAGGTGCAACAATTTTAAATTCAGTAGAGCATCTATCTCATGGATTACACTTGTGGCGATGTCTGATGCAGTGGATTGGGGGTATGGGGATAATTCTATTTACTCTTGCAGTAATACCTATGCTCAATCACTCTGGAGGAATGCAGATGTTTAATGCTGAAGTAACAGGTATAACTCATGATAAAATACGCCCTCGTGTGAGTCAAACAGCCAAGGGGTTGTGGCTTGTCTATATTCTATTATCAGTATTGTTGTGTGTGTTATTGTGGGTTGGTCCTATGAATTTCTTTGATAGTGTGTGTCACGCATTAAGTACAATGTCGACAGGTGGATTCTCTACTAAGGATGCAAGCGTAGGAGCATGGAATTCTGCATATGTCAAGATTATAATGACAATATTTATGTTCTTGGGTGGAGTCAATTTCGGGTTGCTATTTAAGGCGTGTACTGGCTCGCCAAGTGACTTGTTGCATAATGACACATTTAAGATGTATTTAAAGATAATTTCACTTGTTTTTGCTCTTTTTGTAATAACTATAGTGATTAATGGTCAAGTATTATCAATATCATCAGTGACAATAGACCCATTATTCCAGATTGTTTCAACTATTACATCAACGGGATATACCGTTACCGATTTTGAAAATTGGGGTACATTTGTGTTAGCGATGGTGTTTGTCCTAATGTTTTTTGGCGCATGTGCCGGTTCTACAAGTGGAGGAGCAAAGATAGACCGAATGTTGTATTTGCTTAAAAATTTACGCAATGAAATTCATAAATGTATTCACCCTAATGCAATAATGTCGGTGCGCATTAATGGTAAAATAATGCCATCAGAAATAGTTTCTAAGGTTATTGCTTTCTTGTGCTTATATGTGTTGCTTATTATGACTGGAGGGATTGTATTGACTGCTATTGGAATACCTTTGGTAGATGCATTCTTTTCTGCATTTTCATGTATAAGTAACACCGGACTTGGTGCAGGAGTGACCGGATATGGCAGTTCTTATGAAATAATTCCGGATGTAGGGAAATGGGTGTTATCACTTTTAATGCTTATTGGCCGTTTAGAGCTATTTACCGTTTTGATATTGTTCACCCGTAGTTTTTGGCGTAAATAGTAATCTTAGGGGAGTAAAGATTTAAATCCTTCAAGAAATATAAACTCATCACATTCATTTGAGAGGCATTCAATTATTTGGGTTATTGAAAGAGGAGTGATTGTCGCTTGATTATGAGATATCTTTTCAGCATCAACAAATGAGATTATCACTTTAAAACGGATTAGCTCAGAACGAAATTTGCTACAACAATCGTCGTTTTTTAAAGCGTTTATAATCCCACGATATAGATGGCTAAATTCGCGATCAGTAATTGATATGTGGCCATCTTCGCGCATATCTTCTGTGCCTAAGCAGTAGAAGATTTCGTTGTGTGTAATACAAATGTCGGCAAAGGCACTCTCGTTATCCGAGATATAAATGTCGATAGTTTTAATGCGTTCGCGAGTTATATCAGATAATTCTATTTTAGATAATGTTGTCATAAGATATATAGGGTTTATAATAATAACGTTTAAAATCCAATATAGTTGCGTTGAAGATAGGTATTTTTTTTAATAGATGTTTTTTGCCTGCAGAAAGAAAATTTGTTTAAAAATATTTGAGAAAATAGAGAATAAACGCTAACTTTGCACTCGCAAAACAAAAGAATGGCGGGATAGCTCAGTTGGTTAGAGCGTCGGATTCATAACCCGGAGGTCACGAGTTCAATTCTCGTTCCCGCTACCCGAAAAAGGAAGCTTAAAAGCTTCCTTTTTTTGATATTAGACTATATATTAAGCCCGAAATTAATAAAAATAGCAAGGTAATAAAAGACAAAAAAGCGGGGTCAACGGCTTTCACATGTGATTGAGCTCGGAGAAAAAATGTAAAAAATATTGGTTTGAATAGTCCGTAAAAAAATTGAATATACCTTTTGGTTATGCTTTTGATAATTAGCAATACGGAAGCAAAAAATGTGGGGGATGATTCAATGTGTGAACTATACTTTTTTACACTAAATTGTTAAGATTGAGAAAAAAAAGCTCCGAAGCGATAGGCTCCGGAGCTTCTGCTTTATAGAAATTTAAATCTTATAAGTTCCATTACGATAATGTATTTTTTTATATAGCCATTTTTTCGATTTATCATAACTCAATTTTATCCAAGTCCACACCCCAACAATTAATACAAATGCGATCAATAAAAAAACAGATATTTAAAAGCCAGAGCAACAATCGTAATTGCACCAAGGACTAATGCGACAAAAAAACAAATGAGAATGATTATCAAAAGAATGAGTTCCATATCTGAATGTTTTACTTTTTACAAATATAGTCAAATGAAATGACATTGACAAGTGCTCATAAAGGCTTGATTCACAATTATAGCAACATTAGATATTTCAGCAAGAAATAGCGAAATATTGTGTATTAAAAAGGCTAATCTAATATCGATCACGCTATTAGCAAGCATAATGCAGGCATGGATCTACATTATTGTTATTTTTTACCCTATTTTGAGAGGCGCCGGCGGGTTGAAACTTCAGGTGCATGGAAGAGATCTTTCATTTCTTGCGGGATGATAAATATATCTTCAGAATCTTTGGGTCTAATAGCCTCATACCATTTAAATTGAGGGAGATAGAAGATTGATTTTTTTGCAAGATAGAGAGGTGTCATCTTTGCTGTAACCTCAGGCCAAATTTTAGAAAATACAATTTTATTATTTTCAATATCGGCAGATAGGAAACTGCTTTCTACGTTTGCAATTTTGTTATAGGTAGAATCGTTTTCTTGAGGGAGTGTAATTATTTGCACATTTCCGCTAACATCAACGTGAGAGAGCTTGCTGTCGGTGAAATATGCCATCATC
Source organism: Muribaculaceae bacterium (assembly GCA_017520235.1). Taxonomy (GTDB): domain Bacteria; phylum Bacteroidota; class Bacteroidia; order Bacteroidales; family Muribaculaceae; genus RGIG4079. The sequence continues at coordinate 49,170 of JAFXGB010000015.1, forward strand.
TCTTTGCCACTTATCTGGTTGTAAAACTCTTCGTCAATGTGTTCGGCAACAAATCCAAAATCTGGTAATTTTGCCCAATCAACTGTAGAGTCGTTCATGTGAATGTGAATAACATTTCCAAATATTTGTCTCACTCCGCTCCATACGATAGGGTGATTGTGCATATACATTATAGAATCTCGTTGCATGAAGCTTAATGAGTCGCACAACCCCTGCAAATCAGAACGATAGAAACGCACGTTAGGGTGAGCAATCATTACTCGAGTGGTGTCTTCTTTTAGGATAAATGTTCTGATAACTTTACCATGAAGGTATAATGTGTCTTTTTGAGAATATTCTTTGGCACATGCACGGCCTGTAACGTAGGCGCTATCAGTCAATTGGTTGTAAAAGCCATAATCCCCTTGAATGGATGATTGTCTGATAGAATCGGTTAGAATCATATTGCCGAACGCTTCACCATACCCATTATTGCGGTCGTAAAAGATAGTATCCCCTGTTAAAGTATTGCCATCTTTAGTTATGATGATTGAGCGATCATAAAGATCAGAGATATTGGTTTCGGTATTGTAGGTGCCACTTTGTGCTATAATTTTTCCGTCTTTGCTGAAGATGTGAGTAAGGCTGACAAGTTCAGCAATGTGGGTATTTGTGTTATAGGACAATGTGTCGGTGTACATGTCAAGAGTGTCACCGCGTTCTGAGATATTATTCAAGTGAACATCAAGATAGAAGTTTGCATCTTTAGTTGATGGGCTATATTCACCTTGAAGAGATTCAAGGCGATTTTGTTTGTCGGTGAGAACTCCACCAACATCATAATATCCAAGATCTATTGCAAGATCATAGTTAAATATGTCGGTTTCGAGCATAACTTCTTTATTGATTAGCTTCACTTTTTTCCCCTCATCGGCATAAAGTTTTGCTAATTCAATATCTCCATTATAGTTTAGTTCATCGGCAAATACAAATAGGGTGTCGCCTTGCTCCATTTTTACATTTCCAAACGCATCTATGGAATTTGTTTGGTCATAAAAATGAGCGCTATCGCAATACATAAACATATCTCCCTTGCGAAATTGAACATTACCTACAAGAAGTTGGTAATTTTGCCCATCTTTCATTGATAACTTGTCGGCATATTCAAGGAAGACTTTATTTCGTTGATATCTGTCGGCATCGGGTATTGATGGTGATATATGAGATTTTGTTGCACTATTTTGAGCAATCAGGCTTGGAATAAATAATGCAATACAGCAAAGGGCGATAAAAATCGCCCCAAGTTTTTTATTAAGATTATTATGCTTTTCTGTCATCTATTTTTTTGCTTTGTTCCACCCTTTGTGCTCAAATTCGCAGTTTTGCCAACTTTCTTCAATGCGCACATAAGTGTCTTTAATCTTTTTGTCAAGCCACTCTTTCAAGATTTTGCTTTTGGCAGCATCTTCATACATTCCTTTAATCATTTGGTAATCGTCTGAAAGGTTGGCTTTGTGGGCGTCAATGCGGTTGGTGAGTTTAACGATGGCAACAATATCGCGATTATTTTTAGTGCTTTTCATAATGAAAGGCTTAGAAATTTCGCCAACTTGCATGCCGTTTACTACTTTGGCAATTTCTTGGGGCAAGTGAGACATTTCAAAACGAGTAGTATTGTTGTTTTCGTTGTTCATTACACCTCTACTGAAGCGAGTGTCTTTATCTTGAGAAATAAATGGAACAGCTTCTTCAAATGTAAATTTATTATTTAAGATATCAGTGCGAATAGAATCTAAGCGACCCACAGCGACTTCGAGGTCTTTGTCTGATACTTTTGGACGAAGGAGAATGTGGCGAGTGTTGATGCGATCTCCTCGTTTCTCAATTAATTGAATAATGTGAAAGCCATATTCTGTTTCTACAATTTTTGAAACTTTTTTAGTGTCGTTCAGGTTGAATGCAACTGCTGCATATTCAGGGACTAATGCGCTACGACCTCTAAATCCTATTTCGCCACCATGCACACTACTGCCATCTTCTGAATATAGGATAGCAAGAGTAGAGAAATCAGCTTCTCCACTATTAATTCTATTGGAATATTCTCGTAGTCTTGATTTTACCTCGTCAATTTCTTCACGAGGAATTTCAGGATTTAGTGTCATTATTTGTACTTCTACTTGCATTGGTACAAATGGGATACTATCAGCTTCAAGTTTATCAAAGTATCGGCGCACATCAGAAGGTGTTGTCTTTAAGTCTTTGGTGAGAGAGTGCTGCACCATTCTGATTTTTTGTGTGTTACGAGAGTTCTCTTTTAATGTTTCTCTTAATTCAGGGATAGATTTGTTGAAATATTCTTCAACTTTTTCTTTAGAGCCCAAATTGGTGATGAAATAGTTGATGCGAGAGTCGACTTCTTGAGAAATCATGCTTTCTTGTACTTCAACAGTGTCAAGTTCAGCTTGATGTAGATAAAGTTTTTCTACCGCAATTCGTTCAGGAATTGCGCAATATGGGTTACCATTAATGGGGATGCGCTCATATTGCATCTGTTGATACATTTCTTCAATTTCAGATTTCCAAATAGGTTGGTCTCCAACTACCCATGCAACTTCTTCGGCAATGTTGTTTTGGGCTGATGTATATGATGCGAATCCTACGCATGCTAAGCAAAATGCAAGTACTTTAAGTTTCACGCTTATATCTTTTAAAATGAATTACAAAGGTACGTTTTTATTACTAATTTATCACGATTCTAAATCACATAAAATCTTAATTTCTCCATCTTCTAAGCCAATATTGAACAATTCGTTGCGCAATTCTTGGTCATATTTCATCCGATTTTGATTTATCAATGTTTCTTTGATGGATTGAGAGGCAATTTCGAGTGGAATAATTTTGCCTGTTGGGATGAAATCAGAGATATTTAATAGGTAGGTAAATCCTCCTATTGATGTCTCGATATTTTTATTGTTTTTGATAAATACATCGGGGTTATTGCCGAAGTCGTAAGGAATTTTTGATTCTATTTGTTCCCAATCAATCCATTTATCTCTAAAATAATCATAGTGAATAGCCTCGGAGTAACACAATTTTTCGAGTTGGTCAATTTCTTGAGGCTTGTTTGAGCGATATAGCTTTTTTAATTGGTTAATGTTTGCAGCATTGTCGGGTATTTTAATATAAATCCCCTTAATATATGGGCGAGTAGCAATAAAATCTTGTTTGTGGGCTTCATAGTATGTCGCGATAGAGTCAGCTGATAGCTCTTTGTCGGCATGACTTTCATACATTCGTTGACGATATTCCCACATGATTAATTCATTGCGATATTTTGCTACCATCTCATCGATCTTTGACATGTCGCTGATGTTCTTGGCTGCAATTTCACCAACGAGTTTGCTGTCAATCCATGCTTTTATATAGGCACGAGCAAATTTTGTACTATCACTTTCTGATAGCCCATAAGGAAAATCTTTTGCTAAATCATTTTTAGTGAGTATTTCATTACCCACTTTTACCAATATATCCCCATCCTCAATTCTATCATTTTTGCCACATGAAGAGGTTATAAATAATAGAACTAACAGAATGGGGATATATTGAGTATAGATTTTCATTGTTTTATCGCTTAATATTTATCCCAAAATTAGTGAAAATAGGGGAGTTAAGCGATATTCTTTTGCAGAAAATCAATGTTGCTTATTGTTTTTTAATTTTATTAAGGACCTTTTTGTTGATTTTTACAGGATATTTCTCATGAAGAGATTTAACCCATTCTTTTTCAAGTACTGCTTGGTAGTCTGATGTAACAGGTCCGCGCACATCTGCAGCTTCTTCGGCCCAACTAATTTTTCGACCATTGTAGGGGATATAGCATTTCCATTTCCCTTTTAATTCAGGGGTTTTGCCATTGAATGCGATATTATCGATTATTTCGTTTTCGCCTTTACCGGCAATTACACGTTCAACTTTAACATTGCGACCAAACTCCTTGCGTAAAACAATTGATAATGAGTCATTTGATGGCTTGTTTACGTTAAGGAAATTTTCGATCTCGTTTTTGATAGAGTCGTTTGTTGTAAAGATTACATATCCTTTATATTTAGGACCATCCCATGAGTATTTGTATTTGTTCTTTTGGAAATATGCTTCAAGACCTTCTTTATCCTTTGATGCCTTTTCCCAAACATTGCGATTGCTTATTTCAAATAGTAGCATACCATCGCGATACTCGTTTATGAGGTTACGGAAATCGGCATATTTTGAATCAAGAGTAGATGCTTCATATTCGAGAGTTCTTGCGTCAAGAAGGCTTTCGGCACGTTCTCTCAATACGTTATAGCCACTCTCAGGAGTAACGCGAGCGATTGTTGGCATAGCTTTGATAACTTCAGCAAGAGTTAACTCTAATTGGCCTGCTTTACCCACAACGAGTGGATTATTGGTATATTGACGAATGAATGTTGAGTCATAGCCATTGTTTTCAGCCAGCATCTTTTTGATTTCTTCCATTGAAGATTCAATGATGTGAGTTTTGTGTTCTGCTTTAAGGGCCGCAAGTTTTGTGCGTTCAGGAAGAGTTGAGCGTTCATCGCCGGCGATTATATTCAAAATGTCTTGGCGAGCTTCTTCAACAGCAGGAACTGCTTTGCTGTCGATTTTGTGTATGATGTGATATCCATAAGCAGTTGCAAAAGGTTCAGAGATAGCTCCATTTTCAAGTGCAAAAGCTACATCTTCAAACTCTTTAACCATTTCACCTGTGCCAAACCAAGGGAGCATACCGCCATTGCGTTTGCTACCTGGGTCATCGCTTTCGCGACCTGCTACTTCCGAGAAATCAGCACCGGCTTTAACCACTTTATAGATTGAATCGATTTCGGCTTTTTTAGCAACAGCTTTTTCAGGGGTAAGCCCTTGTGTAAATTTCAAAATGTGTTGAGCAAGCACCTTGCCACTGCTTGGACGACGACCATGCACCTTAACGATGTGCAAGCCAAATGGTGACTCTATTACTTCAGAGATACCACCCACGGGAGTGTCGTAAGCAGCTTCTTCAAAAGCATATGGATATTTGTTTACCGAGATGAAGCCCATGCGACCTTTGTTAAATTTCACTGAGCCGTCAATCGAAAATTTCATCGCATTGTCTTCAAAGCTTGCGCCGTTGAGGATTTCTGTGCGTATGCTGTCAAGTTTAGTTCTGTAGAATGATGACTTGGGGACGTCGAGAGGCATCATGATGTGACTTACATCAACATCCTCTTTCATGTGGTCATGTACAACTTGAATTAAACTATCTTCCACCGATGTATCGCGAAGATAGGGGCGAGCCTGTCACAGTATTATTTGGAGGA
>JAFXGB010000178.1 GCA_017520235.1 Muribaculaceae bacterium
TGCCAAGCAGGCTGCCGTTGCTGATTACTATCGCCAATTTCATCTCTATTTTGTGAAGGGCGAGGCTGGTAGTGAGTTGACAACAACGGATCAAATTGATGAGGAGTTTGCTGCACTGCAATGGGAAGGAAATTTTTGGAAGAAGATTTTCATGTTTTTCTATCGCCACTATACTGCAAACCAAGAGGTGCTCACTCCGCAAATGCAACAATTGCGTCGATGTATGAAATCTCGATTTGGAGAAACTCCACCTGTGGATTTTAGAGAAAAATTTAGAGCAAGTAGTAAGCCATTAATGAAATATACCAATATTCTAACTTTTAATACTCGTAGTATTGCGTTGTTTATAGCTGTGCTTGTTGGTTGTCCGATAGCGTATTTCGTATTTGAACTCACAATATTAAATTTGCTATTGGTATACATGATGAGACGTCACGAAAACATTTGTTGTAAATATAAAAAGCAGTTACAATAGAGAGGAAGATTGAGGTAGAGTTAACATTTGTTTTGAAAATGCTGTTTTTAGATTGGCGCTAATTAGCAGAAATTTGCCAAATGAGTTAGTTTTTAACCTACATTAAGGAAATTAAGCAAAGATTATTATAGAAATAAATTCACATCTCAAAAATAACTTGTACTTTTACGTGATTTTTTATGAACAAACATGAAAAGTCTAAAATTTGAATTAAATAAACAATAAAAACATAACTTATTTATTATCTCATGGACAAAGTTAACGTAAAGAAAGCCGAAGGTAAACTCGGTGTCTTGGTTGTTGGTCTTGGAGCAGTAACAACTACTTTCATGACCGGTGTATTGATGGCTCGCAAAGGTCTTGCAAAACCTGTAGGAGCAATGACTCAATATGACAAAATCCGTGTTGGCAAAGGCGCTGACAAAAAATATTTAAAATACGATGAAATCGTTTCAATCGCAAAACTTGATGATATCGTATTCGGTGCATGGGATGTATATCCTGAAAATGCTTACGAATCAGCTATCAATTGCGAAGTATTGAAAGAAAAAGATATCAATCCTGTTAAAGACGAGCTTGAAAAGATTGTTCCTATGAAAGCTGCGTTTGACAAAAACTTTGCAAAACGCCTTGAAGGAAACAATGTAAAAGATTGCAAGAATCGTTGGGATATGACAGAACAACTTCGTGAAGATATCCGTAATTTCAAAAAAGAAAATGGTGTTGATCGCGTTGTTGTGCTTTGGGCTGCATCTACTGAAGTATATGTTCCTATAAACGAAAAAGTACACTATACTCTTGCTGATCTTGAAGCAGCAATGAAGGCTGATGACAAAGAAAACATCGCTCCTTCAATGTGTTATGCTTATGCAGCTCTTGCTGAAGGCGCTCCTTTCATCATGGGTGCTCCTAACACAACTGTTGACATTCCTGCAATGTGGGAAATGGCTGAAAAAACTAAATTGCCCATCGCAGGTAAAGACTTCAAAACAGGTCAAACTCTTGTTAAATCAGGTTTCGCTCCTATCATCGGTACTCGTTGCTTAGGCCTTGCTGGTTGGTTCTCAACTAACATCCTTGGTAACCGCGACGGTCTTGTACTTGACGAACCTGCTAACTTCCGCACTAAAGAAGTAAGTAAACTTTCTACTTTGGAATCAATCCTTGTTCCTGAAGAACAACCTGACCTATATACTGACTACTACCACAAAGTTCGTATCAACTATTACCCACCACGCAACGACAACAAAGAAGGTTGGGATAATATTGATATCTTCGGTTGGATGGGTTACCCAATGCAAATCAAGATTGACTTCCTTTGCCGTGACTCAATCCTTGCTGCTCCGTTGTGTCTTGACCTTGTTCTTCTTAGCGACCTTGCTGCTCGCGCAGGACGTTGGGGAACACAACGTTTCTTGAGCTTCTTCTTGAAGAGCCCAATGCACGACTACACTAAGAACGAAGTTCCTGTAAATCACCTATTCCAACAATATGTAATATTGAAAAACGCTATCCGCGAAATGGGTGGTTACGAAGCTGACCAAGAAATTGACTAATCAACAATTCTTATATACAGCAATGCCGGGTGCAATCGCATCCGGCTTTTTATTTTTACATATTGCGATTTACATTAGTATTTTCTAAATTTGCGAAAGCAGTTGAAATTTAACCTATAATACTATAGACATGATATGAAGGCTAATGACAAAATTAGGTTAGAAGCGCATATCAATAGATTACTATTGATAGTGTTGATGTTTGCTTGTCCTAATTTGTTATATGGCCATAGTGCGGGGGGGACTATATGATGACAACGGTAGCGAGTGATGACAGAAGGAGATGTTAATGCCGGTATAGTATTAAATGAGCCAGTTCGAACTAAATATGGTCAAACGATAAGGGAATCAATAGAAGACCCAACATCAAATAAATTGGATTCCGATTTAGTACACAGAAAACAAGAAGAAGTAATTAGAATGGAAGCTGAACAAAAAACTCATAGATAATCATGAAAAAATGGATTTTAATATTTTTCGTTATTGGACAATTTACACCATTAAAAGCACAACTAAAACAACAAATTAATGCAGAAAATGTTGATAGTATTGTAATCAGAACTATTAATTGGTCTTCTATATCTTTTGGCTATTATGGAATAGATAGAAAAGCATTTGATGAATTATATCAATTTATATCGACAGATTCTGTATTTAGAGAAAAAGAAGGTATGTCAATTGATAGTATTATAATAAAAGATGATTTATCAAAGTTTTTGTTTTGCGCAATTTTAAATAATTTGCCAAAAGATGAACCACAAAATGCAATGCCCACACCTGATGAAATTTGGGAAAATTGCAAAGGGTTTGAATACAATATGGGGATTATGGCGGATGGATATTATAATGGGGATCCGTTAGAAATAAGAGGACAAATTAGAATATATATGAAAGATGGAGATGTTATAACAGCTTATATGTCACCTACCTTAATTGATATCTTTAATGAACGGTATGTCGCGTTTAATCTGTCATCTTTTATTACGGATTATTTATATTCAAGATCAAGACACCTCAGGGAGAATAAAGGTGGACAGCCATTTCCAGAAGAAGATTTTGATTATCTAAAAGAATCAGAGATGGCTAATCCTGATTCAATATGCATTTATGATAAAGGGAAGAATGATGAATGGGAAAAACTAGATGTAACATTAGCACCCGATTTTATACAAGAAATAGTTGATGATACGTATAAGGCAACCCTCTCTGATTCAACAGCGTTATACCCTTCTTTGAAAATTGACTTTTATTCAAATGGAATTTGTGTTGAATTATATGTAAAGGGATACGATTTTAAAATTTATGGGATGATTTATAAGAGACCTTATAATTTAGAAGAATACATAAGACAACACTTTTTGAAAAAATAGGAAAACGAAGGATTATGAAAAAGTTTTTATTAATATTGACTTTGACTTTAGTTGCGTTAGGAGTGTCATATTTAATTGTTTCTAACGGAGGAATGCAAGGATATTATCAAAATATTTACAAGATATATGATGGGGAAGATGGTGTTTTGTTTTGTACTGATAAAGATGAAGTAATTCATGATACGGTGTTCAATATAAATGGTTCAGAATATTTAATCTTAACAATAGATAAAGGAAATACTCAAAAGTATTTTGTCATTTATGATTACATAAAAAAGGCATTATACAAGTCTGAATCAGTAGTAATGGAACAAAAATATAGATCAATAGAGTATGTAAACATTTCTATTGATGATTCTAAAATTTCATTATTTAGTGATGGAGAACTCATCGAAACACGTCTTGAGCCATTTAAACAACAAGTTAAATCTGATATAATATTTGAGGTAAAATACAATGCCAAGTATGATGGCTTTCAAGAGGCATATTATAATGATAGTGTTTTGTTTAGAGTAGAGCTAGGGGGGAATCATGGAATAATAAAAGAAACATTTTTTAGCGAAAAGAAAACTCATATATTCACGTTGTACGATGCCGGACAAGAGAATTTAATTTATTTGATTATATATGATGTATTATCAAATAAATTAGATTGTTCTGATTATATATATTTACCAAATTATGAAGTCTATACTCATGAGAGTATTGATTATTCATATTTTGATATAACGCCTGATAGTATTGCGTTTTATTTAAAAAACGGAGTTTTGGTTTCATTGTCAAAATCTTCTCTTGTGTATGATTCTCAAAAGATTATAAATTACTATGAGAACGAATAAATTACATATTGCGATGGGATGACGTGTTGATGGGGGTGGGTAGGTGGTAATTTTGGGGTGAATTTTAAAACTTTAATATTATGATTGACACAAAGACTATTTTTATTTTGCTTGGGATTGTTGTGATTGAGTATGTTGGGGTGTTGCTTGCTGTAATTGCCGACTTATGGAGCGGTTGGCGCAAGGCTGGAAAGCGGGGAGAGCAGCGTACATCTCGAGCATTGCGACGAACAATCGACAAAATGGCGCGTTATTTTAATGCGCTGATATCGCTGACGCTAATTGATGTGATGGTTATATCGGTAGTGTGCTATCTCAGGAACACGTTGTCGTGGGATGTTCCCATTATTCCGGTATTTACTTTTATAGGCTCAATATCGTTAGCTCTGATTGAAGTTAAGAGTATTTGTGAAAAAGGGGAAAACAAGGGGGATTTGGTTGAGTTGGCTCGTCTCGCAAAGTCTTTGTTTGATGATCCTTCGGCAAAGCAGTTGATGGAGTGGTTGAATGAGAATGTGAAAACTAAAAATGAATAAAATGCTATGAAATACTATGAAATACTTTACTCTTCAGGAACTATCAGATAGCGATACAGCTGTGAGAATGAATATAGATAATGAGCCTGATAAAGATGCAGTAGAAAATATGCGCCGATTAATAGATGTGGTGTTGGATCCTGCTCGTGAATTGCTGGGTGTGCCTATCAGGGTAAATAGCGGATATCGGAGCAAGATGCTGAATGAGGAGGTGGGTGGCGTAAAACAGTCTTATCATCTTTCAGGACGTGCAGCTGATATTACAGCCGGCAGTGTCTCTGCAAACAGGCGCTTGTTTGCTATATTAAGGAAGCTTCCCCACAAAGAATTGATTTGGGAGAAAGGGGGAATATGGATACATGTTGCACTATAATAGTATTAATAATGCTTAAATGGTGTGTAAAAAATATAATAATTAGCCATGCTAGGCTAATTAAATGAGCAATGAAAATAGATGTGCTTGCATAGCGCGAAAATTTGTTATACCTTTGTGGAGATTAGAATTAAGAGGGGGCGGCAGTTCCCTCTCTTTTTTACTAAACGGCGGCCTTCACACGGTTTTTATATGCCATGAGAAGGTACGCTATTGTTGTATCAAAAAGTGAACAAAAAGAATGATTGACAAACAATTATTAACACAAACAGTAGAACAAGCGATTGAAAATACCGACTTGTTTATCGTGGATATAAAAGTAAATCCAGGTAATGCTATCGTTGTAGAATTGGATAGCGAAACAGGTATAGATATCGATATGTGTGTGAACATCACTCGCAAAATCGAGTCGGTATTTGATAGAGATGTAGAGGATTATGAACTTGAAGTGGGCTCGGCTGGCTTGACAGCTCCATTTAAAGTGCGTGGTCAATATCTAAAAAACATTGGAAATGATATTGAAGTTCTCACATGTGATGGTCGCAAGTTGAACGGAGTGCTCACAGAGGTGGGTGATGACGAGTTCACTGTAGAGATAGAGAAAAAAGTTAAAGAGGAGGGGGCAAAGCGTCCAACGCTTGTAAAAGAGCCACTAACCTTCAAATTTAACGAGACAAAATCAGTAAAATATTTAATCAATTTCAAATAAAGAAAAATTACCTATGGCTAAGAAAGAGGAAGCTCCAAACATGGTGGAGCGTTTTGCCGAGTTCAAAGAGCTAAAAAACATTGACAAGACAACAATGATCAGTGTCTTGGAAGAGTCGTTCCGTAACGTGCTTTCGAAGATGTTTGGAACAGATGAAAATCTTGACGTTATTATGAACCCTGACAAGGGCGACGTTCAAATTTTCCAAAATCTTGAGGTTGTTCCTGATGGAGAGGTTACCGATCCAAATACACAAATCAGTTTGAGCGATGCTCGTGCCGATCAAGACCCTGATGTTGAAATAGGAGAGGAACACACTAAAGAAATTTTCTTTGCCGATTTTGGTCGTCGTGCTATCCTTAATCTTCGTCAAACTCTTCAATCTAAAATTCTTGATCTTCAAAAAGAAGCGATATACTCTAAATTTAAAGAACTTGAAGGTGAGCTTGTAACAGGTGAAGTGTATCAAACATGGTCAAAAGAAACACTTCTTCTTGATGATGATAAAAATGAAATGCTTCTACCCAAGAGCGAATCTATCCCAGGCGACTATTTCCGCAAGGGAGAAACTGTGAGAGCGGTAGTTATTAATGTTGATAACAAAAATAACAATCCTAAAGTAACAATTTCTCGTACTCACGAAAATTTCTTGCGTCGCTTGTTTGAACTTGAAGTTCCTGAAATTCATGATGGTCTTATCAACATTCGCGCCGTTGCTCGCATCCCGGGAGAGCGTGCTAAGATTGCTGTTGAAAGTTATGATGACCGCATTGATCCTGTAGGAGCATGTGTGGGTGTTAAGGGTTCTCGTATTCATGGTATCGTTCGTGAACTTCGCAACGAAAATATTGACGTTATCAACTACACAACTAACCCATCATTGTTCATTCAACGTGCGTTGAGCCCTGCTAAGATTTCTTCTATTCGTCTTGACCAAGAAGAAAAGAAAGCTGAAGTATTCCTTCGTCCTGAAGAGGTATCATTGGCAATTGGTAAGGGTGGTTTGAACATCAAACTTGCTTCAATGTTGACAGGTTATGTAATCGATGTATATCGTGATGCTGAAGAAGCCTATGAAGAAGACATCTATTTGGATGAATTCAAAGATGAAATCGATGCATGGATTATCGATGCATTGAAGGAAATAGGCTGCGTAACAGCTAAGTCAGTTCTCTCAACTCCACGTGAGATCCTTGTCGAAAAAGCCGACCTTGAAGAAGATACAGTAGATCAAATAATCAGTATCTTGAAGGCTGAATTTGAAGAAGAATAATTATAAGTAAGTAAATCCCATTTACAATATATGGCGAAAACAAAAATTAGTAAAGTAGCAAAAGATCTTAACGTAGCAATCCCTACGGTAATTGATTTTTTGCGCAAAAAAGGTATCTCAATCGAGGATAATCCAAATGCTCGTATTGAGGACGACGCCTATAATCTTTTGGTGAGCGAGTTTAGTACCGATAAGGAACAAAAAAACAAGTCGGCTCAATTCTCATCGGAACGCCAAAAGGAGAAGAGCAAGCCTGCTCCCAAAGAGGCTCCAAAACAAGTTGAGGAAATTAAGATTTCAGCTGAACCTACTCAGCAGCCTAAAATTCTTGGCAAAATCGATCTTTCGGCAGCCGGTAAACCTGCGCAAAAGCCCACTGAGCCTAAACAAGAGCCTAAGAAGGTTGAAAACAAGCCTGCTCCCAAAGAGGCTCCTAAGCAAGAGCCTATCGTTGAAGTTCCCAAGCCTGTAGAGAAAAAGGTAGAAGCTCCAGTGAAAAAAGAATCTGCTCCGGCTCCTAAAGCAGAAGTTAAGGCAGAAGCTCCAAAGATAGAAAAGAAAGAGGAGAAAGCGCCTGAAACAGCTGCTCCAAAGGCTGATGACGAAGTGTTTACTCTTAAACGCACTGTTGCCGGCCCAACAGTTAATGTTATCGGTAAGATTGATCTTTCAGCTATCAACCAACAAACTCGTCCTAAGAAAAAGACTAAGGAAGAGAAGCGTAACGAGCGCATTGCCAAAGATAAAGCTGCTCAAGCGGCTAATCCTCAAGCTGGCAATGGAGATCGTAAAAAACGCAAACGCATTGGCGGAAA
>JAFXGB010000016.1 GCA_017520235.1 Muribaculaceae bacterium
CGGATGCCAACTACTGCAACGATGCTTCGAGCAACGAGACGAATTGATTAAACATGGGAAGGGGGAAATCAGGATTAATCGCAATGTAAATCGCTCTGATAGTGATTTTGAAAAACTATATCAGATTGCTGAGTATTTTGCTAACGAAGGTGAGGTTGTAGAACTCACACCAAAGATGTCGCGTCCACCTAAATTCAAATATGAATGTATATATGGGGATTTAGTTGGTACTAAATATGAAGGCAAATGCCCGGACTTACGTATCGGAGGCAAATGGTACGAGCATGAAGGTTTTATCTCTAATAATCCTAAAAATGCTTTTAGAAATATGATGAAAGATGGCTTATTACAAAGTAATCGGCTTATTTTAGATTGTCCCAATTTAACAGAGCGTTATATGCGACGAAGTATATTTAACAGAGTTAGTCTGGGTGAAGACATTCAAGAAATTTGGTTAAGAGATTTAGACGGAACTCTTAACTTATTGTATAAAAAAACGGACGGCTAACCATTGGTTAGCCCCCGCTGGCGGGGAATCGGTGGTCATTAGCCACGGAATCCCCACAACAAAAATAGGGAAAATATTTCACATACAAAATATTTTCCCTATTTTTTTTCAAAATTGCCTATACGCCACACATTGATAGGTATCAATACTTTCCACGATATCCTCATGGTTGTGGTTGGTTGCCGTCTCCACAATATCAAATCCATAGAACGATTCACCATCCAAGCAACCGATAACCCTATGTATCGCCTCCGATAACGAAAGCTCATCAATTGCACTCCCGGCATCACCATCTTGCGTGCCGAGGCCCTCGACCCAGTCGGTGACGATATGCAGACGCACCAACGGCTCCGCACGATAAGACACCCCACGCTGTTGAGCCTCCCACTTGATAGGGCAAAACTCTATGAACACCGCCGGGCGGTCCCACACAGCCTCCTGCTCCAGGAACTCCACATTATGATTCCACAGATCCACATGCTTTATTCCCAATCCATGCTCAGGATTGAGTAACATAGTTCTCAATCGTTGGTGAATAATTTGTCTTCTGTGTCAAGTTTATAATAATGAGCTAAAACAGCGATAAAATGTGAGATTTGTTTCAAAGCATTCTGTGTATCAGTTGAGAGTTCTTTCTTTTGTAGTTTGAGTAATAAAAAACCATATAATGCAGTAAAGCAAGTTTCTATTTCTCCCACTTTATTATCATTAGCCTTTGCTCGAAGTTCTACAATAAAAGGTAATGTCTTATAAAATTCGACTGAATATTCTGAGAAACGCGCATCTTTTAGTAAAGTATTATGCAAATCATTTAGCTGAATTATTACATTTTTATTTAATTGTAAATGCCCAGACGTTACAACATTTTCACGTCGCATCATATCAATTAAAGACTCATACCAATCAAGCATTTTATCATGGTCATCTTGCGTCAAATTGTATTTTGATATAATATTTTGCTCAATAATATCAAGATCCATATTATTAGCTCTTATAATATCTTCAATTTGCCACATATACAACAGATATTCAGCAATATTCTCTTTTCGTTTTTGTGATGCAATAATCATATACTAATATTTTTATCACAAAAGTAATAAGCTAAAATGATATTGCCATATTTTTGTGTAATTATAAATTATTTTTTCTACCTTTGTTGCACAATTTAAAATAAAAAACTGCCTTGTGGTGTAATGGTAGCACGTCGGATTCTGGTTCCGCCTGTGAGGGTTCGAATCCTTCCAAGGCAACAAAAATTTTAGGCTGAGCTATTCAGCCTTTTTCTTTATAGAGTTATGACAGAGGAAATAAAGGTAAGCGTTATAATGGTTACTTATAACCAAGAGAAATATATAAACGAAGCAATACGAAGTGTTGTTTTACAGAAATTTGATTATCCCTACGAGATAATCATCGGAGATGATTGCTCTACCGATAGGACTCTTGAATACAGTCAAAAATGGCAAGCCAAATATCCCAATTTAATTAGAATAATTCAACGCGATAAAAATATTGGCATACAGCGTAATTATATTGATACATATAACCAATGTAGAGGAGAATATATTGCTATTTGCGAAGGTGATGATTTTTGGAGTTCAAAGCACAAATTACGCCGGCAAGTAGAATATATGGATACCCATAAAAATTGCAACATATGTTTCCATCGAGTAATCAATTATTACATGGCTAATAATAGCAAAAGTTTAAGTAATGGGAAGGGAACAAAAATCAACTCTGATATAAATGATCTTGCTAAAAGCAATTATATCACCAACCTATCTGTAATGTATCGTAGGAATGTGATTAACAAATTACCTGAATGGCTGACTGAAATTGCATCTCCCGATTATGTTATCCACATGCTGCACGCATCAACAGGTAACATACATTATATAAATAAGCCCATGGCTGTTTATAGACAACATGCCAAAGGTATATGGGGTAGTAACATAAAAGAGAAACAATTATTGATATCCATAAATTCCAGAAAGTATTTAATTGCGCATTTTTCTCAAGACAAAACTATCTCTCGAAATTTAATAAATACATACACAACCATTGCATTAACACTCTTATTACACTATAAAAAAATAGGAGAAGATAATAAAGCAAAAGACCTTATAAATGAGATTTTTAAATATAATCCTCATTGGAATATCTATGCTTTAGAACAAGAATTACAAAAGCGTGAAGAAGAATTAATAAAAAATCAAAAAAAATCTATTTACAACTTGCTAAAAAAAGGTCGAGCATTAATATCCAAATTTATTCCTGTTCCAAGAATAAAAAATTAAGACTAAAAGACTAATAATTAAAATAAATGCGTAAATTTGCAGTCGATTTTGCAATAACCTCCTTTATTGCACTAAAAGACATTAAATATTACCATACACAATGATAAACATTACTTTTCCAGACAACAGCGTAAAGCAATTTGAAAATGGCGTAACTCCATTACAAATAGCAGAAAGCATAAGTTCACGTTTAGCTCAAGATATACTTGCAGCATCAGTGAACGACAATGAATGGGACATCACTCGCCCAATTAATGAAGATGCAACAATAAAACTATACAAATGGGAAGATGCTGAAGGCAAACACGCTTTTTGGCATAGTTCTGCACACTTATTAGCTGAAGCGCTACAAGAGTTATTCCCTGGTGTGAAATTTGGCATAGGACCTGCTATTGAAAACGGATTTTATTATGATATTGACCCCAATGGCAATACTATAACAGCTGCAGATTTTGCGAAAATAGAAGCAAAAATGATTGAACTTGCTCAACGCAAAGAAGAAATCAAACGTGCTGATATTTCTAAAGAGGATGCATTAAAATTGTTTGGAGATAGAGGTGAAGTATATAAATGTGAACTCATTAGTGAACTTGAAGATGGACACATCACTACATATACACAAGGATCTTTTACAGACCTATGTCGAGGTCCACATATCCCCAATACCGCACCAATCAAAGCAGTAAAGATTACATCTCTCGCAGGTGCTTATTGGCGTGGAGATGAAAAGCGTAACCAATTAGTGCGTGTATATGGCATTTCTTTCCCAAAGAAAAAAATGTTGGATGAGTACCTCGTTCTACTTGAAGAAGCAAAAAAACGTGATCATCGCAAACTTGGAAAAGAGATGGAACTATTTGCTTTCTCAACAAATGTTGGAGCCGGTCTTCCATTATGGCTTCCTAAAGGCGCGGCACTACGCGATAGATTGGAACAATTCCTTCGTAAGATACA
This sequence comes from Muribaculaceae bacterium, assembly GCA_017520235.1. Taxonomy (GTDB): domain Bacteria; phylum Bacteroidota; class Bacteroidia; order Bacteroidales; family Muribaculaceae; genus RGIG4079. The sequence continues at coordinate 3,760 of JAFXGB010000016.1, forward strand.
AAAACAATATGGCTATCAACAAGTAATCACCCCACATATTGGCAATAAGATGTTATACGTAACATCTGGCCACTATGCAAAATATGGCAAAGATTCATTCCAGCCAATTCACACTCCGGAGGAGGGGGAAGAATACTTATTAAAGCCTATGAATTGTCCTCACCATTGTGAAATTTTCAAAGCATTCCCTCGTTCATACAGAGAGCTACCACTACGTCTTGCTGAATTTGGCACTGTATATCGATATGAACAAAGTGGAGAACTTCATGGATTAACTCGTGTGAGAGGTTTTACCCAAGATGATGCCCACATTTTCTGTGCACCAGAGCAAATCAAAGAAGAGTTTTTGAAAGTGATGGACATTATCCTATACATATTCAAAGCGCTAAAATTTGATAACTTTGAAGCCCAAATTTCATTACGAGACCCTAACAATAAAGAGAAATATATTGGCTCTGACGAAAATTGGCATCTTGCTGAAAATGCAATTATTGAAGCATGTGCAGAAAAAGGGCTTAACGCACGTAAAGAGTTAGGTGAGGCTGCATTTTATGGACCAAAACTTGACTTTATGGTAAAAGATGCTATTGGTCGTCGTTGGCAATTAGGTACAATTCAAGTTGACTACAATCTTCCTGAACGTTTCCAACTTGAATATACCGGAGCTGACAATCAAAAACATCGACCCGTGATGATCCATCGTGCACCATTTGGTTCAATGGAACGTTTCGTTGCTGTGCTTCTGGAACATACAGCCGGTCGTTTCCCACTATGGCTAACTCCTGACCAAGCAGTAGTGTTGCCAATTAGCGAAAAATACAACGACTACGCCTATGAAGTTGCCAAACGCCTAAATTTAGCTGATGTTAGAACTATTGTTGATGACAGAAATGAAAAAATTGGCAAGAAAATCCGCGACAATGAACTCAAAAGAATCCCTTATTTACTCATTGTAGGCGAAAAAGAGGCACAAAATGATGAAATTTCTGTAAGAAAACAGGGCGAAGGTGATAAAGGTTCAATGAAAATTACTACCTTTGCAGAAAATTTGGCTAAGGAAGTCGAACAAATGATTAATCAATAAAATCACTGAATGGATAACAAACCCCAAAATTCGGGTCAAAACAAAAATGTTCAACCCCGTAAAGGAGATAAAAACGCAAAAGATGCCTACATAATCAATGAACGTATTCGTGCTCGAGAAGTTCGTTTAGTGGGAGACAACGTTGAAGTAGGAGTATATTCCATTCAAGATGCATTGAAAATTGCCGATGATTTAGGCCTGGATTTGATTGAGATATCTCCAAACGCAGAGCCACCGGTGTGCAAGATTCTTGATTATCAAAAATTCCTTTACCAACAAAAGAAACGCCAAAAAGAGCAGAAAGCAAAATCCACAAAAGTTGTAGTTAAAGAGATTCGTTTCGGGCCTCAAACAGATGAGCATGACTATAATTTCAAACTGAAGCATGCTGTAGGTTTTCTTAAAGAAGGAGCAAAAGTAAAAGCTTATGTATTCTTCAAAGGTCGTTCGATTTTATTTAAAGAGCAAGGGGAAGTACTTCTTCTTAGATTTGCAAATGACCTTGAAGAATATGGTTAAGTTGAACAAATGCCGGTTCTTGAAGGCAATAGAATGATTTTCATGCTTTCTCCTAAAAAGAAATAATCATCCCATCACGAGTTGATGAGAATTATATAACTAAATTAATTATTTAAAAGTAACACAAAAATGCCAAAGATTAAAACTAACTCCGGTGCCAAAAAAAGGTTTGCCCTTACCGGATCAGGAAAAATCAAAAGAAAACATGCTTTTAAGAGTCACATCTTAACAAAGAAGACTAAAAAGCAAA
>JAFXGB010000179.1 GCA_017520235.1 Muribaculaceae bacterium
AAACCTTTGCGTATATCATATTGTGGAGTCCAATCAGTGAGCGATTTTACTTTTGTGTTATCACCCCACAAGCGAAATACTTCTGAATTTTTAGGTCTCAATCGCTGTGCATCTTCAACAAATGTAACCTCTTTACCCATTAATTCGGCAATTGTATTAAGAGTATCACGCATACTTATCTCATAGTTACTGCACACATTTATTTCTTGACCGATAACCTCTTCTCCACACTCTGCCAATGCGATAAAGCCACGACAAGTGTCTTTTACATAATTAAAATCACGCGTGGGGGTTAAATCGCCAAGTTTAATTTCTGTAGCGCCATTAGCGATTTGAGTAATAATTGTTGGGATAATAGCTCTCGCGCTCTGGCGTGGTCCATAAGTATTAAATGGACGAACAATCACAACCGGCAATTTAAATGCATTATAAAAACTCATTGCTATTGCATCTGCTCCTATTTTTGTTGCTGAATAAGGCGATTGAGGTTGTTTAGGGTGATTTTCATCAATAGGTACATATTTTGCAGTACCATATACCTCAGAAGTAGATGTTACCAATACTCGCTTTACACCATTATCTAACGCTGCTTGACAAATGTTTAATGTCCCTGTTATATTTGTATCAACATAGCTTTCCGGAGCGACATATGAATATGGTATCGCTATCAATGCCGCTAAGTGAAAAATTATTTCAACATCCTTAGTTATATGACGGCAAAATGCAGCATCACGAACATCTCCACTAACTATTTCCAACGACGGATGCTTTACATCTTCAAGCCAACCCCAATTATTAAATGAATTATATTGAGCTAAAGCTTTTACTTGATAACCTTGAGACAACAACATTTCGGTTAAATGCGAGCCAATAAATCCATCAGCCCCGGTTACTAAAACTTTAATATTCTTTGCTCCGCTATTCATAATAATTTTATTTAATTTTTCTTCGTTCAAAAGCATCTATATAAGAGCCTTCAGTTATATTATATATTTTAGCGCCGATAGAACGCGCATAATCATTTATTACATGATAGGACTTAAAAGCGATGTGCATACTCAACAATAAATCATGCAGATGTTTTGTCGATACATATTGCTCTGAACCTTTTTTATCATAAAAATGGTTCAAATCTTCCATCACAATATTATCTTCATTTACCCATATCTCTTTAAGCCAAGAATGATCGGCTCCGGCAACAAGGATTTCTTTATAATTCAGCCTTAGTCCCGACATTATTGATGGGACTAAAACGTTGCGAGGACGAGGCATGCCTAATCCGTTTTTATAACACCAATTACTGAAACACTTAAAACCTTCAACAGGAGTCATATTGAAATAATAAACCGATATTGATTTATTCTTAGCTATTTTTTCTTGAAACAATCGACTATTCTTTGCCTGGAATGAGAGCAATAGACACATTTCCCAATCGGTCTTTTCTACCATTGCATCAAACAAACGATTGCAATGTCCCTCATCAGTAAAAAATATAGGATCAGCGACAAGATAATATTGTGGTTTTAATTTTGTATAATACTCCGATAAAACAGCATAATTTACAGCTAACAAATCTTTCTCTTTAAAAATTTCAGGATTAGTTTCAATCAAAGGGCGTAATGAAGGACCATTTCCCAATACAAGCAGAGTTTCTTGCTTTGGATTATTTGGTAAACGAGTGCAGAACTTCGACTGTAGTATAATTTTCACTACGCTCAGAAACGTTTGCCATAGGCACTCAATCCATTTTAGTCCTTTTTCCATAATAATCCTAATCGTGTTTTTACCACTTGTCAAAATAATATAATATTACTTGACCATCGTTATTCATATACTTAAGCTCCATTTTTGAGCTGTTTTGCTTTAGAATTTCCAATTCAGTAACTCCTCTTGGGATGTGAGTTTCAGGCAATGGAGAATATTTTGAAGAGCCCTCAGTATTATTATCATCGTGATGAATATAGCTTATTCTCAAAATATTACCATCTTCTTCCCATGTGCCCCACCCTTCGGTTTTAATGTGATTCTCATCATCAACTCTTACCATGCACATAACTCCTGATTGAAATTTCCATAATACATTATTTTGGTAATCAACATCATCAGCACCATTTATTGTCATGCGGTCAAGTTTCCATGTTCCAAAATAATGTCCTATATCACCATTGTTATGTGTACATGCCACATAAAAAATAGAAAGAGTTAATATCAAAATTATATTGTATATCTTTTTCATTTCTTACCTAAATTAAAGATACCGTTATATGATACCGACAATAGTGCACCAAATGTATCTCCATACATAGAGCCTTTATCAAACGCAACTTGAGCTTTAATGTTCAATCCTTGAACAGAAGGAACTCGGTATAAAGCCTCAACCATCATAGATGTATCATCAACCGGGGTCTCGCGTGGCAATAGTCCTGTTCCCCAACCTTTGCGATAACTTCCCATTATACGATAATCTACGTTCTTAGATATATTTCCCATTAGCCCAACGTGAAAACCTCTTATTCGATTATCAATATAGGCAAGATAGCCATCTCGATTATATAACGGAGAGGTAAAGAATGGTGAGCCTATCGACATTCCATAATGAGCATATCCATTATAATTCATATTATTATAATAGTTATCTCCACCATCAGTGTGATTTTCCTCAGTTATAGTAGTTCCCGGATTATCTTCGGGATCCCAATGCAATGGTCCTGATTGATTAGTGAAATCAAGATATTCGACCACAACACCATTAACAAACCCTTGTCGCGAACTTCTATATTCAATACCCCATAAACCATCAAAACCATTAAGTTTCCCTATACCAGAACCATCTTCCCATGGCCATTGAAAATAAGCTTTCAATTCATCATCGTTTTTCAAACGATATTGAGCCTTAAAATCCCAACTTCCAAGATGATTTCCTAACACAAATCCCTCTTCTCCTGTTTTTGGGATAAACATATTGAAGAAATGACGAATTTGCAATTTACGATTATCTGTTTTTCTTATCTCTCCATTATTATAGAACGTTGTTTTCCCGGAGAATTGCCCGGCTGCTTGAGTTCCAAATGTTACTGAAAAACGTTCATTTGGATTTGTCCTAAAATAAGCACGTTTATAAGTGTACCAAGCTCCGGTCGAAATAAAATGGTTATAATAGTTATAATGATTTTCAAGCCATTTAGTATCGGTAGTGCACCCATAGGAAATCTCGCCTTGAATTTGCATCCATCCTTTAGTAAAAGGGATATCCACAAAATCAATAAAACCAGCTCGTAATTCAGGAATGGGGCGAGCATTACCACTTTCAATCAAGTCTCCGCTTGTCAGTTGATTGTTAAGCATTGCCGATTGATGTTGCTTTAATCCTATAGTTACAAAAACGCTACGATATTTTACTTCACCATAGAATTGCTGTATCCATGCTCTTGCAGGAGCTTCATCATGAGTATAGAAACTTTCTGTCGCCTTATTATATCTTTGATAGGTAGCATCAGCGGTATATCCCCCAAGTAAATCCAAACCAAACCCATAGCTAAACCTTTTAGCAGTATCCATTGGACACCATACACTTAGCCTAAGTAACGCATCACTCTTTTGTGTAATTATACCATGCTGGTTTGATGCAATATAATAAGGGGCAAAATCTCCACTTCCGGCATTTGCGAAAAACGATACACCATAATCTATCGGATATTGTGCCGATATGAACATTGCAGGAACAAGCAATAGCAAAGTCAGTAGTTGTCTTACTGCTAAAATTGTTTTCATATTCTACCTAATTTATAGGGTTGGGAGGTTCTTCAGCATGATATGTTCCAATATGACGAGCTTTCTTCTCGTCAAATATTTCAGCTACCGCAAAAAAGATTCCACTCTCTTCTACATCTCCAAACTCATCATTTATCGCTGTTCCAAACATCCTCATTGTAGGAGAAAGGCTCATATAGGCATTTACCAATGGAGGGATATTGAACCCATAATCGCGAATGGATTT
>JAFXGB010000180.1 GCA_017520235.1 Muribaculaceae bacterium
CTTCATATGACTGGTTAGGTTACAACTCTGGTCGTGCTAACATCGGCACTTGGTACTGGAGTATCAAAGTAGGTATTCCTGCAAGCTCAACACCTGGCACTTCAACTGAAGTGGGTGTAAAATGCGATCCCGCAAGCATCGAGCTCGCCGGTGAAGTAGGTTCTACTGCTAATATTTATAAAGATGTAAAAGTAACTGGTACTGGTCTTACTACTGACATCTCTGTAAACAGTGCAACTTCGGCTATCACAGTTGAAAAACTTTCAGGTTGGGATAACCGCACAGGTGGTACTCTCCGTTTGAAACTTAACACTAACTTCTCAAAAGGTGCAGGTACATATGAAAGCTACGTAGCAGTTCAATCTACTTCAACCTATCGTGTGCAAATCGCAACTAAAGTAACTCTTACCGACCCGGCAGGTAGCACACCAACTCCTACTATCGCAGTTTCTCCTGCAACAGTAGCTATGAGTGCAAAGGTTGGCGAAACAGCTACTTCAGCAATCAATGTAACAGGTACAGCATTGACAGGCAACATCACTGCATCACTCGCAGGCGACGCTGCATTCTCAATCAATACTACATCACTCGGCACAACCGGTGGCGCAATCAATGTGACTTACAAACCAACTGCAGCAGGCACTCAATCTGCAACACTCACATTGACATCAGATGGAGCGACAGCTCAAAAAGTGACAATCACCGGTACTGCAACCGAAGCAGGTAGCTCAACTCCTTCTAACCCCGGTCAAAGTATTGCTAAGGGTCTTACAAAAGTATGGCAAAACACATCAAGTGTTCCCGGTCAAGCAGCAGCCGGCGATGTTCGTTTCGCTGCTGTATCTAACGGCAAACTTCTCGTGAACGACAAAGCAGCCAATACAATTGTTGAATTAACTGAAACAGGATCTAAAACATATTATGATCCTTCAGCAGCTCTTACTGCAAACTATAACCAAACTATTGGTACAGGTATTGCTTGTGACGACGCCGGTAATATCCTTGTCAACACCGGTTTCTCAGGTGCCGCATCAGGTTCTAACTACACACTCATCTCAGCCGACCTCAAATCAACTTATAAGATTGACTTGAGCGCTATCGAAGGTTGGACACCCGGACGTTGTGACCAATTAGGCCGTATCCGTGGTAACATGCTTTCAAGCGAAGGTGGTTATGCATTCATCACCCCTAACGGTGGTACAACTATCCTTGTAGTTAAGGTTGTAAACGGTGCAGTTGATACTGATTACACTCAAGTAACTAACCCAATCGCAGGTGTAACACTTAACACATCATGCTGTCCACAACCTGCATTTGAAACAGTAGCGGAAATCGATGCTCTTATCGACGATAACAATGACTTGTCAAATGCATTTATCTTGCGTTCTCGTGGTGTTCCCGGTAGTGTATTTGCTTGGAATGCCGACAACACTGATATGGTAAAAGCATGGACATTCTCTACAGCCGACGGTGGTTGCACTACTGCAAATGCATCGGTAGAAGGTTTTGACTGGTTCAAACTTAAAGGCAAATCTTACTTCATCATGCCTGTAACTACTGACGGAACAACTAACACACGTGGTTCGGCATTCGCAATCTTTGATGAAGAAGGCACATGTGTTGCAACTTGGACAGAAGGCGAAAAGACAGGTCTTGGAGCATGCTTCGGTAGCTTCATCGCAGTGCCCATCAACGACTCGGCAGTTTATATCTACCACTTTGTTCCCGGTACAGTGGCTGAAAAATTCACATTCGCAGTTGAAGGTACAGTAGGTGTTGACGGCGTAGAGGTAGAAAATGCTGACGCTCCTGTTAAATACTACAACCTCCAAGGTGTGGAAGTTGCTAATCCTTCAAACGGTATCTTCATTAAGGTTCAAGGAAGCAAAGCAACTAAAGAATATGTTAAGTAATTCATAATGTGGATTCTAATGCATAATTGAGAGTTTAAAGCTCTACTCAATAAATGATAATGAGCAGCGTGCTGATAATGGCACGCTGCTTTTTTTTACTATCACTAAGCATTTTGTGAATTAATTTAATTCCAAAAAAATGCTAATAAATCCCAATTATTAATTTTTTTTCCTAACTTTGCCGTAATTATATCTTGGCGTATAGTTGCTTGACTAAAAATGTACAACCCAACACGATAATTAATTTTTTAAATCTAATATTTAAATTTATGAGTTTCTTTACAAAATTATCAACCGTTAAGAAGGCAGTCGTGGCTGCAGTCTTGATGACTTCGATGGGTGCATCGGCACAAATCGACTCTTATGAAGTGGGTGATATGGGGTTCCTCCGTACACCAATGGAAACGGCAAATGGTATCATTATGACCAATAACCACTATTCCGAAATCTACTCTCTAAAAGGCAACACGTTGACTCCAATTTTGCGAGCAAACAACTGTGGTCTTTACACTAATTTGAGCAAAGACGGCAAGTATCTTGGTTTTAAGAGCTTCGACGCTCACGACCATCAAGCACCTGCTATCCTTGATGTAACAACAGGTGTTGTAACAATTCTTGAAGACTATGTGTGGGAATGTGGTCAAGTTTCATTTGCTAATGATGGAACAATGGCTTACACAATGGGCAACAGCCTTATCATTCGCAATGGTAATATGCGCAAAGCGTTCGATCTTGGTTTCTACACTAATATCGCAAACATCTCGCCCGACGGAACTCAAGTGGCATATAGCAACATCGAAGGTCACACATTTGTGATCAATCTTGCTACAGGAGCTAAAGAAGAAATTTCTGTTGTTGACGGTTACCGTGCAAAATGGTCACCCGACGGACAAAAAATGGCTATCTTGACAGCAACAGGAAAAGTTTTTGTTCGCGAAAATACAACAAAACGTATCCACGACCTAGGTTTGTGTGAATCGGCAGAGTGGGCTAACAACTCAAATGAATTGATCGTTACAAGAGTAGAGCGTGAAAATGAACTTGTTGTGAAAAACAGCTCAATCAAACGCGTGAACTTCGACGGTTCTAACGAAATCACTCTCGTAAACGCATCAACAAGCCTTCCTGTAGATGCGATCCTCACATCGGATAATCAATTGATGATTCCTTATAAAACAGGTGTGAAACGTGGTTTGGCAGTGAAAGACCTCCGCACAGGTATCACCCCTATGGCTGCGGGTATCGCTGACAAAGCTGTAGTTTCATTGAGTGA
>JAFXGB010000181.1 GCA_017520235.1 Muribaculaceae bacterium
CAGTAGTACCTGAAATACCGTACTTGCTTAAATCGATTTTGCTCATTTTGTAAGACTTTAATATATAAATAGTTAATAAAATTTTTCAGTGAAATCAATCTACACCTTTAAAATCGAGTACAAAGGTAGTAACTTTTTCTCGGATATGAGCATTGTAATAAGGAAATTTTTCCGTATTTATAATTTTTAACAAACGAGTTGGGCTATATGTGGAATTTATTGGAAAGATAGGTCGATGTGGATATTCAAGTATAAAAACAGAAAGATTCTTATCAGAGAAAATATGAGATTACACTACTAATTCCCCCAAAGTCGTAATGAGGAATTATATAACAATAAAAAAGTAGGAAAAGTTCAGTTATTTTGCTCTTAACACATATAATTGAGAAGAGTCAAATCGGGGTAAAGCCATTATTTGTATATCGGCATCGATAGAAAGCACACTTTCTGTGCCATCTCCAATTTTATAACCTTTTTCAAATAATGGTTTGGTCATGGTTGCCAAGGCGATGTTTGGGGTGTTGTTATCGTTGCTCAAGTGGCATAAAAACACATGGCTGAGTTTATTGCTGTATATTTCAGAGATATATCGAGCTGCAACAGTGTTGTCGAGATGTCCGTTATCGGCTTTAATACGAGCTTTAAGATATTCGGGATATTTGCCGGTTACGAGCATTTCGTGGTCATAGTTACTTTCAAGCATTATATATTGAGCTTGACGCATATAGTGATCCACTCGAGGAGTGATGCACCCTAAGTCGGTGGCAATGGCAAAGCGATGATTGCCATTTTCAATAAAGAATCCTACATTGTCGGTTCCGTCGTGCGAAACTTCGAATGCGGTGATTTTGAAATTGTCAATTTCAAAAGGTATTTCTCTATATATAGGACGATGATAATCTTTAAATCGGCGTGAAATGTTGTGTCGGCGCATAATTCCATTTAAAGCCTTAGGTGTGCAGTAGATGCCTATGTGGCGATATCGTCGCACAATAGAGTAGGCAAATCTTATATGATCGCCATGGTCGTGAGTGATGCAAATGCCTTTGATGAAATCCATCGATATGCCGTTTTTCTCTAATTCTTTCACTACTTTATTGTTGTCGACTCCGGCATCAATGAGTATCCCGCTTTTGTCATCACCTAAGAATGCGCAATTGCCACTGCTCCCACTGCCAAAAGATATAAATCGCAAATTCTGGGTGTGGGTAATGGGGGCGAGTTTGGTTAACTCATTTTTTGTTGTGGCATTTTTATTTGTTTCTTTGCCCTGATTTGTAGTTGTATTGGCATTAGTATTAGCACTGCCAAAGTTGATTGACATTTCGCTTTGAGCAGGGGGGCTGCCGGCGAAGCTATCGAATAACCCCGGTAGGTCTTGTAAAGGTCTTTGTTTGGTTTTGCGAGCCATTATTAGAATCGGTTATGAGAATAATAAAAATATAGTAGGAATCTTATTGTAGTTATATTTTGCATTGTTCCATTGCGATAGCTTTTGTGTGATGATTGATTGGTTAGGGCCTGTGAGGTCGCTTGCCACACATAAAAGCATATCACCGGGCAATACTCGCGACAATTCTTCGATGAGCTTATTGTTGCGATAGGGCGTTTCGATAAATATTTGCGACTGGCGTTCGCGTCTGATTCGTCGTTC
>JAFXGB010000182.1 GCA_017520235.1 Muribaculaceae bacterium
CCTCCTATTACGACTGCGACAAAAAATGGCACCGACTCTCCCGATGTCTCAGCCAACTGCACAGCCAACGGAGTCAACGCAACAACCGTACCCACCGATGTTCCTATTGCCAACGAGATAAAACATGCCGCGATAAACACTCCCGGAACGAGAAAACGTGCCGGAAGATATTCAAGCGTGAGATTTACCGTCGCATCAATAGCTCCCATCTCTTTTGCAAGCGAAGCAAATGCTCCGGCAAGTACAAATATCCATATCATATACATGATATTACTACTCCCTGCCTCCTTTGAAAACACTTCTATGCGTTTTGACAACGGCACTCCTCGATAGATAGCAACTGCCCACATCGACGACACAACAAGCGCGACAGCAATAGGCATTTTATAAAAATCGCCAATTATAACTGATACTACCAAATAAAATATCAAAAACAGGATGATAGGAGAAATGGCAAGTATCCCTCTTGAGTGGGAAATACGAGTATGTAATGTTGATTTTAATTCTTGCATATCATCAATTTTTCGCACAAATTTACTCTAATTTTTTATTAGTCGGTGGTTTCAGTCGATAAATATTGCTCGCAATCAAGGTAAATGAGTAACTTTGCACTATATTTTAGCACGACAACACGATGAGTATTACAATTCTTGGCATAGAATCATCTTGCGATGATACATCGGCGGCCATTATCAGAGATGGCATATTATTATCTAATGTTATTGCCGGACAAAAAGTCCATGAAGAATATGGCGGAGTAGTACCTGAACTTGCTTCACGCGCACATCAACAAAACATTGTTCCTGTCGTTGATACCGCAATCAAGCGTGCAGGCATCACAAAACATGATATTGACGCCATCGCATTCACTCGTGGGCCAGGGCTGCTCGGCTCCTTACTCGTTGGCACTTCTTTTGCCAAAGGGTTAGCACTCGGGCTAAACATCCCCATCGTCGATGTCAACCACTTGCACGGACATGTATTGTCTCATTTCATACGCCGTGAGGAGACCGACGTTGTTCCGGAATATCCTTTCATATGCCTGTTAATTTCTGGCGGGAATTCTCAAATTATTCTTGTCAAAAGCTACAACGACATGGAAGTATTGGGGCAAACAATTGACGATGCCGCAGGTGAAGCATTTGACAAATGCGCCAAAGTCATGGGACTTCCTTATCCCGGAGGGCCTCACATCGATCGTCTTGCTTCAGAAGGTGATCCTCTACGTTTTAAATTCTCGAAGCCTCACATCCCTGGACTTGACTATAGTTTCAGTGGATTGAAGACATCATTCCTATACACGTTGCGTGACGCAAAAAAACTCGATCCCGATTTTGTTGAACACAACAAAGCCGACCTCGCCGCATCTCTCCAACGCACTATCATCGAAATTCTTCTTGAAAAATTGCGCAAAGCCGTTGACCTCACAGGTGTCAGCCAGATTGCAATAGGTGGAGGCGTGTCAGCCAACTCAGGTGTGCGTCAAGCTATTGCTGACTACTGCTCTCAACGCGGTCTGCAAGCTTTCATTCCCGAACGATTATTCACAACCGACAATGCTGCCATGGTAGCCATTGCCGGCTACTACAAATTCCTCGATAACCAATTCTGTGACCTCGACGCCACACCCTACGCAAGAGTCTCAATTTAAAAAGGAAAAGGAAAGAGGAAAGAGGAAAAATCAACAATTAAAAAGACAAAATAGATTATGAATAACAGCATTACTCATCTAAAGACTAAGGCTTTTGCTATTCGCATAATCCATTTATATAAATTTCTAACCGACGAGAAACATGAGTTTATCCTATCCAAACAACTTTTAAGATGTGGGACAAGCATAGGTGCAAATACCCATGAGAGAAACAATGCTCAAAGTAAATTAGATTTTATACACAAACTTTCTATAGCACTTAAAGAAGCCGACGAAACATCTTATTGGTTGGACTTATTGGTAGAAACGAATTATATTGAATAAGATTTATTCGAATCTATAAAAAAAGACCTAAAAGAGATTATTGCACTACTTACTGCAAGCATTAAGACTTCAAAACAAAACCTTAACACTTAATTTCTTTTTCATCTTTCATATTTACTTTTTACTTTTTCATTTTTATTTTCATTTTCATTTTTATTTCGTGAACGTATCAATTATAGCCATAGGAGACGAGTTGCTGATAGGACAAGTCATTGACACCAACTCAGGTGATATAGCCCGCATGTTAAACCCTGTGGGCTGGAAAGTTAACGACGTACAAGTCATTGGAGACAATCCCGATGAAATACATCGTGCCATAGACCGCGCATTTGCTGTAAGCGATGTAGTACTGACAACAGGCGGCCTCGGTCCCACAAAAGACGACATCACCAAATCGGTATTATGCCAATACTTCGGCGGAGAGCTATACGAGAACCTTGAGGTGCTTGAAAACGTAAAAGAGGTTGTGTCCAAGCGCGGAATAAAACTTAACGACCTCACAGCATCGCAAGCCATCGTACCTTCATCTTGTCGAGTCATACAAAATCTCGTTGGAACAGCTCCATTGATGTGGTTTGAAAAAGAAGGCAAAGTGCTTGTATCAATGCCGGGAGTCCCTTTTGAGACTCGACAAATGTTTCGTGATGAAGTATTACCTCAACTATTGGAAAAATTTCACAGCAACATCACCATTGAGCATCGCACATTGCTCGTAATCAACTACACCGAGTCGGCACTCGCAACCGAAATAGCAGAATGGGAAGACGCACTACCGCCACATCTCCACCTTGCCTACCTCCCGAAGCCTGGACTCATACGCTTGCGACTTGATGGCACACATCACGACAAAACTTTCATCAACGACGAGCTCAATCGCTACCATCGCCAACTCATTGACATGCTCGGTGATGACATTCTATTCGCCGAAGACCGAAGCGTCGAGGAGATACTGCTACATTACCTCAATGAGACAGGCTTGACCGTTTCGACCGCTGAAAGCTGCACCGGAGGCAACATCGCCCACCTCATCACAAGCGTTGCCGGTAGTTCATCTTCGTTTATGGGTAGCGTAGTGGCATATAGCAACAAAGTGAAACATCGCGTGTTGGGGGTAAACGATGAGACACTTCTCCAACATGGAGCTGTGAGTATCGCCACCGTCGAAGAGATGGCACAGGGCGTCTGCACCACCATTGGCACCGATTGTGCCATCGTCACATCAGGCATCGCCGGACCCGGAGGAGGCACAGCCGAAAAACCCGTTGGCACTGTGTGCATCGCTGTCAAGACACCACAAGCAATTGCGAGCGACACCTTCCATTTCCCCGGCAATCGCAGTCGCGTCATTGATCGCGCATCCACCACAGCAATCATCATGCTCATCAACCAACTCAAAAAGTTGAAACGATAAAAAATCAGTCAATTAGCAAAATTATACTCTTGGAAATTTGGTATATCCAAGAAAAATTCGTTACTTTGCACTCTGTTTTGTGGCTCATCCTGAAAGTCGTTAAAAATGATGCAATTAACGATGATATGAGACTGAGATGGCGGCCAACGAAGCAATACCAAGTTAATCAATAACAAAACAAGATAAATTTATAACAGCCATGTCAAAGATTTGTCAAATTACAGGCAAGAAAGCGATGGTAGGTAATAACGTATCGCACTCTAAGAGACGTACAAAACGTAAATTTAACGTTAACCTATTCTCTAAGAAGTTCTATTGGGTAGAACAAGAAATGTGGATTAGCCTCACTATTTCTGCTGCCGGTCTCCGCACCATCAATAAACTCGGTCTTAATGCAGCAATGATGCAAGCAGCCGAAAAGGGTTATTTAACTGAAAAGGATATTAAAATTTTAGAATTCTAAGAAGATGGCAAAGAAAGCTAAAGGTAATCGTGTACAAGTAATTCTTGAGTGCACAGAACACAAGGCAAGTGGTATGCCCGGTACTTCACGTTATATTACTACAAAAAACAGAAAAAATACCACTGAGAGATTGGAGCTTAAGAAATATAACCCAATTCTTAAGAAAGTAACCGTTCACAAAGAAATTAAATAATACATTAAGATATGGCAAAGAAAACCGTTGCATCACTTCAAAAAGGTGAAGGTCGTACCTATAGCAAGGTCATCAAAATGGAAAAATCTCCTAAGACCGGCGCTTATGTATTCAAAGAAGAAATGGTACCCAATGACGCTGTAAAAGAAGCGTTGAAATAAGATTTGATTCAAACTCAACTCTATACCAGTCAGCCTCATCAATCGATGAGGCTGATTTTTTATCCCCACCCTCCGAAATAAAATTGCATACCTACGCTCCTATTTAACAGGAGAAGTTTTTGGCGAGCTTATTAACTTGAACAAATTCATCCAATATGGCTTAACAAGAGTTACAATTGAGTGGGCTAATGGAGCTGATTTAGCCCCGGAATTCCTATACGAAATAGGCACTGTTGCATAAAAGCAGCTGCATCATAATGCAAATCGACCTTACCTCTTGGCAAGGTCGATTTTATTTCAAGTATTCCCGTGGGGAGTCGAACCCCAATCGTTGGAACCGGAATCCAATATTCTATCCATTGAACTACGGGAACATATAAATATCGTAAATCGTGTGCAAAATTAGTCGTTTTTTTGTAGTTTTGCAAATAGAACAATTACCGGCAAAATGACATGGATGTAAAGATTGAACAATCATGGAAAGAACGCCTTTCCTCAGAATGGGACAAGGATTATTTCGTGCGCCTCACCGATTTTGTACGCCAAGAGTATCGCACAAAACAAATATTTCCTCCGGCATCAAAAATTTTTGCCGCTTTTGACGCATGTCCTTTCGAGCAAGTGAAAGTTGTTATACTCGGTCAAGATCCTTATCATGATGTGGGCCAAGCCAATGGCTTGTGCTTCTCAGTCGCACCCGGTATCCCCATGCCTCCATCTCTTGTCAACATATTCAAAGAGATACGCGATGATATAGGCACCCCCATTCCAGAGAATGGCGATCTTAGCCGTTGGGCCAAGCAAGGTGTGCTACTCCTCAATGCTACTCTCACTGTAGAGGCTCATCGTGCAGCATCACATCAAGGGCGTGGTTGGGAAGAGTTTACCGACGAGGTGATAATGCGTCTTGCCAACGATCGTCAGGGACTAGTGTTCATGCTTTGGGGTTCTTATGCTATCAAAAAAGGGGCATTTATCGATCGAAACAAGCATCTGGTACTCACATCTCCTCACCCATCACCTCTGAGTGCTTATCGTGGATTCTTGGGAAATAAACATTTCTCTAAAGCCAATCAATATCTCGCATCACAAGGAAAGGAACAAATAAAATGGTAAAATATAGCTTAGAGGAGCGCATCAATCGCGCTCGACAATTACACAAAGAGGGATACAACTGTTCTCAATGTGTGTTCATGGTTTTTGATGATGTTCATGGAATGGACCTTGACATTGCCACACGAGTATCATCGGGATTTGGTGGTGGCGTGGGTGGTCAACGCCAAGTGTGTGGAGCCGTTTCTGGAATGACAATGGTGCTGGGAATGACAAAATTCAGCCAACCCACCGACAAGCCTTCTTTGTATAAAACTGTGCAGGATTATAGTTCGGAATTTAAAGAATTGAATGGATCTGTCGTGTGTGGTGAGCTACTGAAACCTGGTCGCAAACCATGCATGTTTCTCATCGAAGATGCTATCACAATCATTCACAACAAGCTATGATTTTTAACTAATGAATTACCGCCAGATAATATTATTCATCGCTTGCGTCTTTGCTTTTACTCTACATGCTCAAGAGGATACAATGACCGGCATATTTGCCCCGTCATTTCATTCTTTGCAGGTAAAGGTCGAAGGAAACGAATATGCTCCGCCGGTAATCATGCTCAATAGCGACGACCACATCGTCATCAATTTTGATGAGATAGCTGAAGACCAACGCTACATGAGATATTCACTCGTTCATTGCGATGCTCAATGGCGTCCATCAGTATTAGTAGATGCCGAATATATCGACGGTTTTAAC
>JAFXGB010000183.1 GCA_017520235.1 Muribaculaceae bacterium
GAAGTGTTACAGAGCGGCCGTCGAGGCTCACGCGATAATTTGTTGCACGCGAAGTTGTGGTAATGGTCAATTCTCG
The DNA here is from genome assembly GCA_017520235.1 of Muribaculaceae bacterium. Lineage (GTDB taxonomy): Bacteria > Bacteroidota > Bacteroidia > Bacteroidales > Muribaculaceae > RGIG4079. The sequence goes on from JAFXGB010000183.1 coordinate 77, forward strand.
CGAATCGCTCACCACAAGCGGACGCATCGTAAGTGCATGGGCTGCGATTGGTGATATTATCCAGTTGGGAGCAGTAGGCTCTACGATAGGACCTCCCACCGACAAGTTATAGCCGGTGCTACCTGTTGGCGTAGCCACAATTAATCCGTCGCCCTTATATGTAGCCAATTCCACGTCGTCAACCATTGTTTCAACCGAAATCATCGAAGATGTATCTTGCTTAACCACAGCCACTTCATTCAATGCATAGTTCCAATCCACAATCGCCTCTTTGCGAGTGCTTGTAACTTCAATCAACGAGCGTGCCTCCACTTTATAAAGACCATTCTTCAAGTCATCGATAGCCGCAGTCATCTCATCGACAGTGATGTCGGCAAGATAGCCAAGATGTCCGGTATTAATACCGAGAATGGGTATTTGCTTATTCCCCACCCAACGAGCCGTGCGAAGGAAGGTGCCGTCGCCACCGATACTTATCGCCATATCGGCTTGAAAATCATTACCAATAATCACTCCGTCGGCAGGGATTTCGTCAGATAGTGATTGCTTCAAATAGTTGTAGAATTTTGATTCTATCTCAACTTTTATGCCCGAACGCGACAACGCCTCCAAAAAATCATAGAGATGATTCAGATAATCTTCTTGATAGGAATTGCCATAGATAGCGATTTTCATTGCGGTTGATTGGGGGGTTAAGAGTTTTATTTATAGTTCGATATAATGCATCAACTCATCGATGCGACGACGCATTGTGTCGTCATCGACCATCGAATCATGCTCAATTTTCACCACTTCATAGCCATAACGAGCCAAGCTTCGAGCCACACTCTCGCCATTATTCATGCCCACGCGCAACTCCACTACCATATGCCCCTCTTTGGTGAGTTCGGAAGTGATGTTAAGATTAAGCAAATGAGCATCACAATCCTCTACAGCACGCGCCACTATCGACGCTGCATAGTCGTCCTTGCGGCAAGTCATCACCAACCGGCACGAATCGCTTACCGGAGGGAACAACCGAGCCAATTTTTCGCCCTCTGAAGCCGTTAAATATGCTTCGGGGTTGTCAAATTGCGTTAATATCTCATCTTTTATGCTCAAATCTTTCGCTTTTTTATTATTTCTGACTATTTTTGTGGTCAAAATGTTGACAAATTTACGAATAATTCTTTAATAACCGCAATTATTCAACACGTTAACATACTAAAAAGATTTTATTGCAATAAAAAATGACAAATTTAAGCGTAAATATTAACAAAGTAGCCACTCTTCGCAATGCTCGCGGAGAAAATCAGCCCAATGTGCAACAAGTAGCTGTCGACTGCGAAGCATACGGAGCAAATGGCATCACCGTTCACCCTCGACCCGATGAACGACACATCAAATATGACGATGTGTTTAAGCTACGTCCGTTGGTGAAAACCGAGTTCAACATCGAGGGATACCCTTCTCCCGAATTTATGGATTTGGTGTTAAAAATCAAACCCGAGCAAGTTACATTAGTGCCCGACGCACCCGATGCATTGACCTCAAGCGCAGGCTGGCAAGTTGAACCCAACTTGGAATTTCTCAGTGGTATCGTTGATGCACTTCGCGAAGCCGGAATTAGAACATCTATTTTCGTTGACACAAATGTCGACAACATCAAGATGGCAGCCAAAACCGGTGCCGACCGCGTGGAATTGTTTACAAAACCCTATGCCGACAACTACGCAAAAAATCGTGAAGAGGCTGTTGCGCCTTACATTGCCGCAAGTCAAGCTGCTCACAAAGTGGGACTCGGAGTAAACGCCGGTCACGACCTCAGCCTTGAAAATTTAGAGTACTTCCACGCACAAGTGCCCTACCTCAATGAAGTATCGATAGGTCACTCTCTCATCTCCGATGCTCTTTATTTAGGACTTGAGGAAACTATCAAACGATACAAAAAATGTTTGAAATAATTTATTGGTAATCACCTTTATATACAAAAAATCTCACACCCATGATTTTATTAAATTCAACATCTATCGCACAAACTGTCGACACCGTTGCCACAACAGCTATGGCACAAACAGTTGAAACTGCAACAACTACCACTACAACAACTTCTCAACTATCTATTTGGGAGCTATGTTTAGAAGGTGGCATTATCATGATACCCCTTGCAATTCTTTCAATAATTGCTATCTATATCTTTATCGAAAGAGCTATCACTATCGCTCAAGCGGCAAAACAAGATCC